>NZ_JBCEWQ010000061.1:0-47095 GCF_038448545.1 Streptomyces sp. CLV115 | reverse complement strand
GTCACGAAGGGCAGGGCGGGCGGGTACCGCCGGGCCGTCGGCACGGTCGGAATGCAGACCGACGCCGTCAATGCTGCCGCGACCGCCACCGGGAGGAACGGCACGAGCCGCGCCGGCCAAGTGCGGCGCCGCCCGCGCCACATCGCGAGGACCGCCCCGACTCCGAGGGTCGTCAGCCATGCCGCGAGCCCCGAGCCCGCCCCGTCCGTGAGGGCGATCAGTGCGAGAAAGACGACGATCAGCGTCGCGACGGCGGCCAGGGTCAGCAGTAGGCGTCCGATGAAGCGGACGAGGCGTATGGCGGACGTGGGCACGGCGGACCTCCAGCAGTTTCAGAACGCTGTTTCAAAACGACGTTATCAAAGAAGGTAGGCTGCTGGTCATGGGTAGGCCGAGAACGAACGACGAGGCCGTCAAAGAGCGGCTTGTTGAGTGCGCGACCGAGATGCTCGCCACCCGTCCGCGGGAGTCGCTCACGGTCCGCGCCGTGGCCACTGCTGCCGAGGCGTCGACCACGGCGGTGTATTCCTTGTTCGGCGGTAAGGACGGGCTGATCGGTGCGGCGCGCGACAGAGCCGTCACCGGCCTGTTCCAGGACCTGTCGGCGACGCAGACCTCCGCGGACCCTCTCGCCGACCTCTACGCGCTGGCCGTCGCCTACCGCCGTTGGGGGCGCGGACACAGCCACCTGTACACGGTGCTGTTCGGTGGTGTGCAGTCCTTCGACCCGTCAGGGGAGGTCGGTGCCAGTGACCCGATCCTTCCGCTCCTCGCAGCGATCAATCGCGCGTTGGCGGCGTCCGTCCTGGTCGGCGAAGCAACGTCGATCGCCCTGTCGATCTGGGCCACCCTGCACGGACTGGTGACTCTCGAACTGGCTGGGGCCCTCGACGACGCCACCGCCGAAACCGCATTCCGGTCGGCGATTCACGCCACGTTGCGCGGGTGGACGACCCCGGCGGTGTTCCGCAGCCTTCGCCGAGCCGAACTCGCTCATTGACAGGATCAGGGCCGGTTGTCCGGGCCCTCCCGGTCCCTGCCGGGGCGAGGGTGCGTGGTCGGTGAAGACTGGCATGCCAGGTCCACCAGTTGCGGCCGGTCATCGGTCGGAGATCGATCGAGGCTGTTGAGCTCGGCCGTCACAGCGCCGAAGCCGACCTGGCGGGGGCCCGTTTGGAGAACGAGCCAGGCGCAGGGCCGGCCGGTCGCGGCCGACGGTGGCGCGCGGACCCGCCCACGCGGTGAGCCGGGCGCCGATCGCGGAGAGGACGGTGTCGCCGACCGCGTGTCCCAGGGTGTCGTTCACCGCCTTGAAGTGGTTTCTCCGGCCCAACGAGATCACTGTCAGTGGCGCGAAACTCAGCGGCCTGTCGACGTCGCCCCGACTACGCTGCTGGCATGTCTGACCGGGGAAGCTATCGCCGCACATCCGCTCGTGTTCTGTTGATCGATGAGCTGGACCGCCTGCTCTTGCTGAAGTTCCATGTCGACCCAGAGGCTCCCGAGAGCGGTCACGGATGGTGCACGCCCGGCGGTGGCGTCGAGGACGGGGAGACCCTGGCAGAGGCGGCAGCCCGCGAGCTTCGCGAAGAGACGGGCCTGTCCGTGGAGCCGGCCGCCCTGGGATCAGCAGTCGCGGAGACCTCCGGATACGCAGATGTCGGATGGGCCGAAGGCATCTTCCAGGACGTCTTCTTTCAGCTTCGCGTCACGAGCCACCAGGTTGATGCAACTGGCCAGGAGGCGCATGAGCGCAAGTACCATGCCGGGTATCGCTGGTGGCCCATCGTCGACCTGGCAGCCACTGATGAGACGGTCTATCCCTTCGGCCTGGCCAAGCTGGTGACCGAGCTGGTGGCTGGGCATGTCCCCGCTGATCCGATTCAGCTGCCCTGGCATCACTGAGAGCCGTCCGAAGCGCATACCCCTCGGTCGGGGCGGAGTGTCGGTGGAGACGGGCATGCCGAGGTCGATCAGTTGGGTTGGCCGTCGGCCGGGGGCCCGGCTGGGGCTGTTGAGATCGGCCGGGGCGGCGTCGAGGCCGACCAGCAGGTGCAGGTGCAGGTGCAGGCGTAGGGCTCGGGGCCGGTGTCGTCTCGGGTGGCGGTGACGGTGGCCCGGGTGCCGTTGTGGCGTCCGTGACAGGCACCGATCCAGAGCGGGTCGAACGGCGAGTCGAACAGCGAGTCGGGCAGCGGGTCGGGCAGCGGGTCGGGCGGCGGGGCGGACATGGGGTGCCGGTAAGAACGCTGTCACCAGCCGCAAACGGCGAGGGTCACGTCCGGCGGCGTGCGGCGGGATGAGGCGAGGCAGGAGCCTGGCGGTGCCGGACTGCCGGTGAATCCACTCGGTCGCCCCGCCCTTGGCGGTGATCCTGCCCCTTTTGTCCTGCGGGGGCAGGTCTTCCACGTTGAGGCACAGCACCTCATCGGCCCGCGCTGTCGACTCGTAGAGCATCCTCCACTGCGTCTTCTACCACTATGCGCTGCTCGGCACGTCGACCACAGAGGGCAACTTGTCACTTGGTTCGCCGCTCGTTACCGCATCCCAGGGGGGCCGGGGAAGAGCAGGTCAGGGGAACGCGACGTTGGCACCACGCATCTTTACAACTGCACCAAGAGGTGTGAGCCATGCAGTCTTGGACAGAGAAGTGAGCACCACCATGAGCGCGTCCCCTGTCATCGCCTCAGTGCCCGATACGAGCGGAAGAGCCTGGGCCTACGCAACGGCGTCGGCATTCGCCGGAGGACTCCTTCTCGGCGTCCTGACCAATCTGCTCCAGGGCTGGCTTCCGGGTGCGTGGAATCAGATCGCCAACTCCGGTGGGGTCTGGTCCGTCGCCGCGTTCGTCGCAGGCGCGCTGCTGGCCCGGAAGGTCGGCTTGCCCGCGGCCGCCGTTGCGGGCCTGTTCGCCGAGTCCGGACTCGTCGTCGGCTACTACGGCTATGCGGAGGTCGCGCGCGACGGCATGGGCTCTCTGTTCGCTCCCCTCGTCTGGCTCGGCATGGCGTTCATCGCCGGCCCCCTCTTCGGGGTGGCGGGCTTTTGGTGGCGAGGCAGCAGCCCGCGCCGTCGCGTCATCGGCCTTGCCGCCCTGGCGGGCGTTTTCGGCACGGAAGCCATTCACTACGCCTGGGTTCTGCACTACGCCCCCCAGGCATGGACCTGCCTCGCCGTTCTGGTTCTCGTGCCCCTGCTCATGGGCCGCACCCACAGAGAACGCGGGCTGACCCTCCTGACCGCCATTCCCTTTTCAATACTGGCCTACCTCGTCTTCTACGAACTGGTCCTGACGACACTCCTCGGCTGAGAGTGCATGGGCGACGAGGAGTGGCAGCAGCGCGGGCGCCCGAAGCCGTAGGGGTACGGGACACAGTCGTCGACCGGCATCTCGGGGCTTCACCCCGCGCGGCTGTACGGCCCCGGTGTCACCCACACAGGTGACACCCCTGCAAGATCACCACCATTTGCGGCTGGTGACAGAGTTCTTACCGGCACTCCGACGCCCACGCCGGCGGACCCGGGGATCGGCGACGACTTCGAGGAGGGAACCAGGCGGGCCCGAGAACAGGAGGGGCAGAGCCGCACCGTCGGCGGTGCGCCCCAGTACTCGAACGCCTACAGCGCCCAGGGTCACTCGCGGCCGGGAAGCTGTCCGGCTCTACGCCCGGTCCACGCCCAGCTCGGCAAGCGCTGCCGGCTGCTCCCGTGACGAACCGGTCCCCGGCCCCCCAGACCCACCAATGGGGACCGGGGGCAGCCCCCGCCAACCGGTACAACGCCCCCGACCGACCCACGCCTTCCCGCCGCGCCCCGATCCTGGAGCCCCGCTCCTCAGGCCCCGTCCGGGAGGCAACCCGCCGAGTGTTTTTGCCGACCGTTCAATTCTGGACACGCACGACTATTTGCTCACCCTGGCTGCAAGCACGGCGTCGTGGCAGGCGGGCAGTGCCGTCGACTGCCCAGTTCCGAAGCCGGGTGTAGACGCCCTTCCATGAGCCGTACTCAGCCGGTAGGTGCACCCACTGCGATCCTGTCTGAAATTTCCACGCGATCGCGTCGATCACCTGCCGGTGATCGTGCCACCGCCCACCCCGCTTCGGTGTCCGGTCCGGCAACAACGGCTCTGTCCGCGCCCATTGCGCGTCAGTCAACGGCACAGCCGGGCTACCGATCGTATGACCAGAACGGCACGGCCGCGGGGATCAGCCCATCCCTGAAGGCCGGTCAAGGTCGAGGGCCGGGGCTGGTCCCAGTTCGAACTCACAGATCTCCATTCCGGCGAACGAAGCATGGTCCCGGTCGAACTGAAGCCACACGCGGGGCGCATCGTCGTCGAGATGGATCCAGGCGCTGTCGGCACAGCCAGTCGGAGCCGTTCGAAGGTAAGTGCAGGCCGGACTGCACCCGCACCACCCGTGGAACCGCAGGCCCACTACGACCTGGGCCAGGGCGAACTCTCCCTCAGACACCAGTGCCGCATCGAGGAACGACACCAGCGCGGGATAGACATCCGCAAGCAGCAGCGGTTCAGCCTCGCTCACATGCTCAGACCAGCTGTCCCCAGCGCGGCCCCAGTGTCGTCAGCTCTAGATCCATAAGAAAGGGCCCGGGGCGTGTCTCCTTGAGAGGCTATGGGCGCCATTCCTGGCGATAGGCGGGGTGCTCGGCGTATGACTGGGCAAGGACTCGAATCGCGTATCCCAGGCCGGCCGAGCGGGAGTCCGAGGGATCCATGGCCTTGTAGTCGTGCGCCAGTTGCTCGGTCAGGTCGAGCATTGGGAGATGACTGTCGAGTAGAGCCTCGCCGCCCAGGGTGTCGACCACGTACGCATAGGCGTGGTTGTCGTCCATGATGCGTGCGATGAGGAACTTCACGAGATCGTCCATGTGGCCATCTTCGCGGGCATACTTCGGCGGTCAATCGGCTGTCCAGATGAGGATGGCGGCGAGGTGGAGTGCGGCCCGGTAGGCGATGGCGAGCCTGTCCGTTCGCATGGCCAGGCCGCGCCGCCTCGGGAGCGTCCGAGGGCCTGGTCGTCAGGTTCGGCCCGGTCTGGCGCCCGTTTTTTCTGGCTCCGGCGGCGTGCTGGTGGGCTCGGCAGACGGTCGAGTCCACCGAGACGGTCCAGCCGATGTCGGCATCAGCGTCGGCCGCCCCCAGAACTGCGGCGAGGATGCCTTCCCAGGTGCCGTCCAAAGCCCACCTGATCAGGCGTTTGTGAGCGGTCCGGAACGAGCCGAGCCCGTCCGGCAGGTCCCGCCACGGCGAGCAGGTGCGGTACTTCCACGCGATGGCTTCCAAGGTTCGGCGTTGATCGGCCCACCGCCGACCGCGGACCGGATAGGCCGGCATCAGCGGCTCGATCCGGTTCCACATCGCATCAGTGATCACTAATCGGACGGACACACCCGATCAACTGACCAACCGATCAAGGAGACACGCTCCAGCCCCCTACCCTGCGAGCGTGTCCAGGACGTCCACTACCGGGGTGGGATCCAGAGGGCCGACGTGTGACGCCCCGGGGAAATCGTGCACACGAAAGCGGTTGCCGGGTGTGGACGCGTCGGCTTCCGCGATCATTCTGTCCTGGAGCGCGGTGGCGATCGTACGGTCCCTGCCGAAACGCAGGTAAGTGCGGGGTATGCGTCCCCAGTTGCCGGCCCGGCCGACCGCTCGGCCCGCATAGGCGGCGACGGGCTCGTCGGTCTGCATGCCGGCCAGTATCCGGCGGAAGTCGGCGTCGGGGTAGTCCGCGCAGATCATCTCCTTCAGGAGGGCCAACTCACTGCTGACATTCGTACGGAAGTTCAGCCGCAATACCCCGAGCCGGTCCGGGTCACCCACCGTCAGCTCCACCGGGCTGACGGCGTTCGCGTTCTCGGGTGCCGCCGTGCAGGCGTCCGCCGTGGGCAGGACGCGGCTGGGACAGAAGGCCGCCATGTAGCAGATGTGGTGAAGCAGGTGCGGGACGGCTTCGCCGACACGGCTGACCGACACGCCACCCAGGCTGTGCCCGACCAGCACCACCGGGCCGTTCCGTGCGGCCTGCCGCACGATGTCCGTGACGCGCGCCTCGTAGTCGTCCAGCCCGAGGCCCTTCAGCGGGGAGGGCTCGACCGCCATCGCTGTGAGGTCCTGCCGCTGGTACGACTCCGCCACGAAAGCCTCCGCGCCGTGCCGCGGCTGGTCCACCATGACGACGCGGTGGCCGCGCAGCACCAGTTCCCGCGCAATCGGCATCCAGAACGCGCCGGCGCTGTGGGTACCGTGCACCAGCACGTAAGTTCCGATCCCGCGACGCGGGGCCGCCGCGGCCGGCGAGATTCCGAGCCCGGTGGCCAGCGCCATGCCCCCCGCTGCGAGTCCCAGCCCACGCAGCGCCGTCCGCCGGGTGGCGCCTTTTCGTTCTTCGTTCGTGTCATCCATCATGAACACAACGCTATGAACGGCCCGTTCGGCCCACCAGCGGTCCAGCACCCCCACCGGGGTGGGCCCAGAGCCACCCTGTCGTGCGGCTCGCAGGGTCCGACCCGCGCGCCGTGAGCGACCGGACTGCCCGAACCGCCCGGACTGCCCGAACCGCCCCCGCGCGTTCCCGCCGCAGCCGCAGACATCTGCGAAGACGCCGGATCAAGCACACGATCCCGGAGCCGAGGGACCAGCAGTGCCTGGGCGGAGCGGTCGGGGGCGATCGCGTTGTCCGCGAGGGTACCCAGGAAGTCGTACAGTCCCACCAGGTCGGCGGCCGCGTCGGTGCCGAGCAGGGGAGCGAGCGAGTCGCCGAAGGCCGCCGGGGTGAGCGCCTCGTCGGCGGCCAGGACACCCCCCGCTAGTGCGATGCGCCAGAAATTGTGCGGTCCTCGCTCCCGCCGCGCCGGGCAGGCCCGCAGGTCGAGGTACTCGTGGGGCTGGTCGGCGTCCGGGGCCGGCTGCCACCGCCCATGCCGGTCACCCTGCTCCTGCGTCCCGCCTGCGGGCGTTGTCGACCCACGAGCCGATGTGGCGCGCTTCGTTCGCGGGAGTGCCGTTCCCGCCGGGCAGTCGGTGAACGCAACCGACCCGGTGACAGGCCGACGTCATGGGCAGTGGCGTGTCCGAAGCCGGTCGGGGTCAGATGTTGAGGGCGTGTCCGGTCGTTGCGTCGACGTGGTCCGGGATCTCGTCGTGGCGATCGCCCACGGTCGGTGTCCCGGTGGGCTCGAACATGAGAATTGCGGCGCCGGACGGAGCGTGCGGCTTGTGCTCTGTGCCTCGGGGGACGGTGAAGACCGCCCCCTGCGGAAGCAGGACCGTGCGCTCCCCGTCGGGCTCGCGCAGGGAGATGTGCAGTTCGCCGTCGAGTACGAGGAAGAACTCGTCGGTGTCGTCGTGGACGTGCCAGACGTGTTCGCCCTCGACCTTGGCGATGCGGACGTCATAGTCATTGACGCGCGTGACGATGCGGGGGCTCCACAGGACATCGAAGGAGGCCAGAGCCTTGCTGAGGGGGATGGGTTCGCTGTTCATGGACTCATCCTGGACCGTTTCGCACGGTCGCCGTGAGTGCTAGAAATTGCATATGGCGAAAGAATCCTCGCACGCCGCTCATGCGGCGGGCGTACACCGGGTCGTCGTGATCGTGGACGAGAACTCGAACCCCTTCGAGCTCGGCTGCGCGACCGAGGTCTTCGGTCTGCGCAGACCGGAGATCGGCCGTGATCTCTACGACTTCAGGCTCTGTTCCCCCGAGCCCCGCACCCTGATGCGAGACGGATTCTTCACGCTCACGGGAGTCGCCGGCCTGGAAGCGGCCGACGCGGCGGACACCTTGATCGTCCCCAACCGCCCGGACATCGAAGTGCCCCGGCGTCCCGCGGTGCTCGATGCCATCCGCCGGGCACACTTCCGCGGTGCGCGCCTGGTCGGCTTCTGCAGCGGCGCCTTCACACTGGCCGAGGCCGGAGTCCTCGACGGGCGCCGGGCCACCGCGCACTGGCAGTGGGCGGATTCCTTCCGGGCCCGCTTCCCCTCTGTCCAGCTCGAAACAGACGTGCTGTTCGTGGATGACGGTGACATCCTCACCGCTGCAGGGAGTGCAGCGGCTCTCGATCTCGGGTTGCATGTGGTTCGCCGCGACTACGGCGCGGAGGTCGCCAACTCTGTGAGCCGGCGGCTGGTCTTCGCGGCGCACCGGGACGGTGGGCAGCGGCAGTTCGTGGAGCGTCCCATGCCCGACCTGCCGGACGAGTCTCTGGCGCCAGTCCTGGCCTGGGCTCAGGAACGGTTGGACTCACCGCTCACGGTGCCGGACCTTGCCGCGCGTGCGGCGGTCAGTCCGGCGACTCTGCATCGCCGCTTTCAGGCGCAACTGGGCACGACGCCGCTGGCGTGGCTGACGGGGGAACGGCTTGCTCTGGCGTGCCGGCTGATCGAGCGAGGTGAGTCCCGGTTCGAGATGGTCGCGCGGCGCAGCGGGCTTGGCACCGCTGCCAATCTGCGCATGCTGATGCGCCGCGAGACCGGCATCACACCATCGACGTACAAGCGCCGGTTCGGGCCGGAAGCGAACTGACGGCGGGCGAACTGGCAGCGGGCGAACTGACAGTGGGCGAACTGACGGCGGGCATCCCTTGCGGCGAACCATCTGTGCTTCATCGTCTGCTGTCACCGGGGGCGAAAGACCGGTCGACTCCGGCATCGCATCGGGGGAGGGCTTGAAGCAGCGGCGGACGTTCCTTCAGGTGCAAGGCACGCTTCACCCGCCGTCCGCCCGAAGGACGCACCTGGGGCCGACGGGGCCGCATGACGGACGGCGGACAGCATTCTGTACGCCTGTCGGTGGACGGGGCGGATCGCCACGCGGCCCTGCTCCCGCACCCGGCTGTGCCACCGCCTGCGCTGCCGCCCCGCGGGCAGAGGCAAACGACGCAGCACGGGCGAGCGCGCATTCATCACCCTGATCGGGGGAGTGCGCACCAGTTGGTCAGGGCGCCGATCGTGCTGGTGTGGGGAGGGCCGGACACTCACGTTTCCCACGCCATGTGGGAAGGGCCGAACACCCTTGTTTCCCACGCCGTGTGGGAAGGGCCGAACACCCTTGTTTCCCACGCCATGCGTGAGCTGATCAGCCGGCGCGAGTAGCCGACGGTGTTCCTGCCGCCCGCCTACTCGTCCGCCTGACCGCCGCAGGGACCGTGCTCGTCACGCCACCGCTTGGTGGCGATGCCCGCCATGACCACCGACACGACGTCTTCGGCAAGTTCTGGCGTGATGGGCAGGTGCCCGAAGAGCACGCGGTAGTACGTGGTCGACGCCAGCATGTCCAGCAGAAGATCGATGTCCGCATCGGGCCGGATGTCACCCCGGTCGATGCCGCGACGTAGTGCTTCGGCAGTGGTGGCGCGGCGCGGATGGAAGAAGGTGTCCTTGAACTCCTTTTCCAGTCGGGGGTCGTCGGCGAGGTCCGCGACGAGCCCCGGCAGTGCTCTTCGGCCCACGGTGCTGGTGAACGCCTCGCTGAGGGTGCCGATACCGGCGATGAGGTCGCAGTGCGTGCAGCCGGTGTCGGGGGTCGGCGTAGTGCCGATGGTCCGGGCCAGAGCCGACACGACCAGGTGCTGACGGGAGCGCCAACGGCGACGCAGCGCGGGTTTGCTCGTACCGGCGCGGGCGGCCACCGCCTCCAGCGTGAGGCTGCCGTAGCCGACCTCGTTGAGGATCTCCATCACCGCTTCGGGCACGGCCTCGTCGATTCGGGTGTCCCGCGGCCTGCCGGAGGTTTTGCGGGCACCGGCTCTGCCTCCGTCGCTGCTGGTGTTGACCATGCGGCAAGTATAGGTAGCATTCAATTATGTTCCGTTGTGGAACGGAATGAAATCTCTCCTGGAGTCCACGCCATGTCCCACACTTCCGCCGACGCGACGGACAGCGACCCCGCGCACGCCCCTGACGAAGCCCCACCCTCCGCCCCCGCAGAGAACGGAGCCGGTAAGGAGAGCGTCTTCTCGGGCACGTACCGCGCGCTCACCCTCGGCGTCCTGCTGTCGGTCGGCATGGTCGCGTTCGAGTCCCTCGGGGTGGCGACCGTGCTGCCCGGCATCGCGGAGGACCTCGACGGCCTGGGCGCTTACGGGTGGGGCCTGTCGGCACTGATGCTCGCCAACATCATCGGCACCGTGCTCGCCGGGCGCGCCGCCGACCGCCGGGGCCCCTGGCGCCCGATGGCCCTGGGCATGCTCGTCTTCGCGGCGGGCTGCGTGGTGGCCGGCGCCGCACCCTCCTGGCCGCTCTTCCTTGTCGGCCGCTTCGGACAGGGCCTGGGCGTAGGAGCCATCATGTCCATGGCCTACACCATGATCGGACTTGCCTACCCCGAGCGCCTGCGGGCCCGGATGTACGCCCTGGTGTCCTCGGCCTGGACGATCCCTTCCCTCGTCGGCCCCGCTGTCACAGGCATCCTGGCCGACCTCATCACGTGGCGCTCGGTCTTCCTGCTCATGCTGCCGATTGCCGCGGTGGCCGCGCTGCTCACCCTGCCCGGCCTGCGCCGCCTGCACCGCGCGGAAGCAGCCGCCACCGCCCCGGCCCCGGCCGCTCTGTGGTGGAGGCGTCCGCTGCCCAGCGCGATTCTGCTCACCGTGGGCACCGACGTACTGCTCCAGGCGCTGCTGCTGAAGAACCTCGCCCTGCTGATCGTGCTGGCCGTGGCCGGTGTCGCCATTGCTGTGCCCGCCCTGCGCCGGGTGACCCCGGAAGGCACCCTCAGCGCCCGGGCCGGCCTCGGTGCGGGTGTCGTCGTCCGTGGCCTGCTGTGCGGTGTCTATTTCGGCAGCGAAGCCTTCCTGCCCCTCGGGCTGCAGCAGCTGCGGGGCATGGGCACCACGCTGGCCGGTCTGGGCCTGTCCGCCGGAGCTCTCACCTGGGTTGTCGGCTCAGGCATGCAGGCCAAGCGGGACAACGGGAGTCACGGCACGCGCGCGGCTTCCACCGTGCTGGGCTTCGCCATCCTGCTGGCGGGCGTCGCGCTGATTGCGCTGACGATCCTGACCAGCGCAATCCCCTCCTGGACCGCCCTGGTCGGATGGGCCATCGGCGGCCTCGGCATGGGTATCGGCTTCAACGCCTCCACCACCGACACCCTGGAGCAGGCCCCGCCGGAGCAGCAGGGTGAAGCCAGCGGCGCGCTGCAGCTCGCCCAGACCCTGGCGACCGGCGTGATCGCCGGGCTCGGCGGCGCGGCCATCGCATTCGCCCAGAACCACGGCGGCTCCACCCGCACCGCACTGCTGGGCGTCTTCGTCCTCACCGGCCTGCTCTCCATCGCGGGCATGCTGATCGCCCGCCGGCTGCGCCCCAGGGCGGCACGGCAGGGCTGACCCCCGCAGCGCCGCGTCGGACCACGTCACCGCAGGCCCGACGGGGCGCTGCCGTACATGCGCCAGAGCCCTGGGCCCTGTCGTCGAACTCCCGCTGGAAAAGGGACGACCATGGACGAAGTACGTATGCTCGGCCTGTTCGCCGGCGCGACCACCGACCCCTTCGGGGAACTTCTGCTGCGCGCACTCGCCGGGCCAGGGCCCAGTGGCGTACGCATCGACCTGTGCCAGGTGCCCGAGGATCTGCCCGCGCACGCCGACCCCGGCACCTCTTCCCTCCCGCCGCAGGTGCGGAAGCTGCGGGCGCTGGTGGCGGACGCGCACGCGCTGCTGATCGTGCTGCCCGAAGCCGACGGGCCACTGCCATGGCCTTGGTCCACGGCCCTGAACTGGCTCGGCCGGCCGCCCACGGGCTCTCCGCTGCCGGCCCTGCCGACCGCCGTACTGACCACGGAGGCCGCCGTCACACCACTGCCCTCTCCGTTCACCTCCGCCGAGGAACTGCTCACCGGCGCGCGCTGCAACCTCGTCGGCCCGCGCACCATCGTTCCCTGCGCAGCCAGGACACTGCACCCGCAGCCCGACGGGCGCGTACTGGTCACCGACCCCGGAGTCATGCTGCGGCTGCTGACGCACATCCACCGAACCGCAGCGGCAGCCCGCTCCGCCGCCAGGGACTCCGGGCCACAGCAGTGAACACAACTGTGTCCCGCCACTGTCCGACAGTGGCCGGACGACTCGGGCGGGAACTCCCGTCCGAGTGAAGGAGGCAGTTCAGTCAGTCGGTGTCAGGATCGCGGCCGAGACGGCCGGAGTGTCCGTACGCACGGCCTTGTGTTGGCTCGCGAGGGCCCGTCAGGGCCAGACGGAACCGGCCTGCCGACGTGGAGGGTTCCTGCTGGACGACACGCTGTGGGCCCGGCTCGAAGAGCTGGACGGGAACGTCTCGCGCTGCTCAAGGCGTTCCAGGCCCCGGGTGTGCCGGTCATCGACGATGTCCAGCACATCGCCGCCCCGGAGCTGGCCTACCTGCCGTAACTGGGCCCGCCTCACCGCCCACACCCTCACCCTTACTGCCCTGAACCGCACCGGCCGCCCCCACGTCGACCAAGGAGTCCTCCGCTGGGCCTTCAGCCGTCTCGGATTCGGAAGGCCTTTTGAGTGGTTTCCGTTTTGCGGGCGAGCTCGGGCCGTCCCGGTGCCGGGGCAGCTTGTACGTGCCGCCGTGGATCCGGCACTGCGCGAGTCAGGGGAGGCGGCGGCCGGCCCGAGGCTGTCGCCGGGTTGGTCCGGGAACTCTCTGTGCTCGATTCTCGCGACCGGCTCAGACCCACGCTTGGCAGGACAGGCACAGGAGTTGGCGATCTCCCGGACGGGGCCGGTTTTCTGTCGGGGAAGCAGTGCCCGGCTCCCTATGCGGGTGGGCAGCCGCAGCTTTGGCGCAGGACCAGCGAGGCGTGTGCCGAGGGCTGGGGGGAGGAGCCGTTGAGGAGGAGGGCGACGGCCTGTTGGGCCATGGTGTGCAGGGGTTGTTCGGTGGCGGTGAGGGCAGGGGCGGTGTAGGCGCTGTCAGGGGTGCCGTCGAGGCTGATGACGGCCAGCCGGTCGGGGACGGGCAGCCCAGAGGCTCGGGCTCCGGCGAGGACTCCGATGGCCTGTTCGTCGGTGGCGGTGATGAGCGCGGCGGGCATGGCGTCCTCGCTGATCAGACGCCTGGTCAGGGCGGCTGCCGCGGCGCGGGCGTACTCGCAGCGCAGCAGGGGGGCGTCGGCGTGGGCGGAGGCCGTTTCCCAGACGGCGCGGCGTCGGCCGACGGGGCCTGCGTCGTGGGGTCCGGCAAGGAAGGCGATGCGGGTGTGCCCGTGGCTGCGCAGGTGGGCAACGGCCTTCTGGACGGCGGCTTCGTTGTCGGCGGGCACGGCCGGGACCTGCCCGTCTTCGGGCTGGTTGTGGACATACACGGCCGGAACGCCGGCTCGCTCGGCATGGGTGGCGACGTCGGCGCCGCCGTCGGCGGAGACGATGATGAGCCCGTCGACCTGGGCGGCGAGGAACTTGTCGGCGAGGTGCTTCTGCCGGTCGGGGGAGTAGCCGGCGTTTCCGATCAGGGTGAGTTTTCCGTGCTTGTCCAGCGTCTGCTCGATGTGGTGGGCCAGCGCCCCGAAGTAGGGGTTGGAGGCATCGGCCAGGATCAGGCCGACCACGCCGGTGGTGCGGGAGCGCAGGGCCCGGGCGATGCGGTTGGGACGGTAGTCCAGCTCGGCCGCGGCGGCCAGTACCCGCTCGCGGGTCTCGGCCGCGACCGGTCGGGGTCCGTTGTTCATTACGTAGCTGACCACCGCTGTCGAGGTCCCGGCCGCGCGGGCCACGTCCCTCAGTGTCGGCGCCTTGCCTTCTCGGTTCGTCATAGCCCTTGCATCCTCTCATCTAAACGATTAGACATGAAATATGAACAGACGCTCTGCAGGCCGCGTGATGGCCGTCGGCTCGGTCAACCTCGACCGGATCCTGCGCTGTCCCGCCCTTCCCACCCCGGGCGAGACGGTGCTGGTGACCTCCTTCACGGAGGGATTCGGCGGGAAGGGCGCCAATCAGGCCGTGGCCGCCGCCACGATGGGAGCCGCCACCCACTTGGTGGCCAAGGTCGGCGGCGACGCCAACGGGCTCAAGGCGCTCGCCAACCTGCGCGGCGCCTCGGTCGGCGTCGACACAGTGATCACCGAGACGTCCGCGCCGACTGGCCAGGCGCTGGTCATGGTGGACCCGGACGGCGAGAACAGCATCGCCGTGATCAGCGGCGCCAACGCACTGCTGTCGGCCCAGGACGTCACCGACGCCCTGACGGTGCTCCAACCGCAGGCCGCGGACGTGATCCTCACCAGTGGTGAGGTCCCCCTGCCCTGTCTCCAGGCTGTCGCCGGCAGTCTGCCGCCGGGTACGCGGTGGGTGCACAACGCGGCCCCGGCCGGGATTCTGCCCGCATGGCCCGAGGAGCACCGGCCGCTGCTGGTGGTCAACGAGGTCGAAGCCCGGCAGCTCACCGGAGCCGCTGACGCCCGCGCCGCCGCCCGAACCCTGGCAGAGGAGGCCTCCGGCGCAGTGGTCACTCTGGGCGGTGACGGGGTGCTGGTTGCCGAGGAGGGGCGCTGTGAACACCTTCCTGCCCCCACCGTGACAGTCGTCGACACCACCGGCGCCGGGGACGTCTTCTGCGGCACGCTCGCCGCCGAACTCGCCCACGGCAGCCCCCTCACCCGCGCGGCAGCCGCCGCCGCAACCGCGGGCGCCTTCGCCGTCACCGCGCTCGGCGCCCGGGGCGCCCTGCCCCGCCCGCGTGACCTCGTCCGCATGCAGGCCCGCTGACCGGGCACGGACCCGCACTCTCCTACCCGCCCCACCCGCACGACTCAAACGAACGGAGCACACCCGTGCCTGCCCTTCCCTTGATCATTGACACCGACACCGGATCCGACGACGCGGTCGCTCTTCTGCTCGCCGCCGCCAGCGGACTGGGCGACATCCGGGCGGTGACCACGGTGGCGGGCAACGTGCCCGTGGAGACCGGGACCCGCAACGCGCTGATCTCCCTTGAGACCGCGGGCCGCACCGACATTCCCGTCCACCCCGGCTGCGCCCGTCCGATGACGCGGACCCTTTCCAGCGCCCAGCACGTGCACGGCGAGGACGGCATGGGCGACATCGGACTGCCCGACCCGGCCGCCGTCTGCGAGAGCACTCATGCGGTCGATGCCCTGCTGTCCTACCCTCGCGAGCACCCCGGAGAGCTGACGCTGGTCACGCTCGCCCCGCTCACCAACATCGCCGCCGCCCTGGTGCGTGACCCCGAACTGTTCACCCGCTACCGGCATGTGTACTGCATGGCCGGCGCCGCCGATCTGCGCGGCAACATCTCGCCCAGCGCCGAGTTCAATGTCTGGGCCGATCCCGAGGCCGCCCGGATCGTCACGCAGGCCGCCACCCCGGAGAAGGTCACGTGGATCGGCTGGGACGTCTCACGCAAGGACGCCGTCATGACCGAAGCCGACCAACGGTGCCTGGAACAGGCCGGCACTCCCATGGCGACGTTCGCGCACCGCATCAACCGCACCGTGGCCGACTGGGCCCGCGACGTCACCGGGCTGGCCGGCTACGACCTGCCCGACCCCGTCGCCATGGCCGTGGCGCTCAAGCCCGACCTGATCACCCAACAGGAACAGGCCCACGTCGAGATCTCCGTCACCGACGACACACGCGGACAGATGATCATCGACCGGCGCGTGTCCGCTCCCGCCCCCAACCTCACCCTGGTCCGCCGGGTCGACGAGAGCGGCTTCAAGAAGCTCCTCTTCGACACCGTCACCACACCCGTGCCCGACGGCCTGCCGCTTGCCGACGCAGTTCCTTCCACCCTCTGACCCCCTGGACCGACTTCATGAGCACCCCCACAGCGCGGATCCCGCGCTACGAACTGCACTGCCACCTCGACGGCTCCGTCCGCCCGGACACCGTCGGCGACCTCGCCCGGGAACAGGGCATCGCCCTCGACCGGCCGGTCGAGGATCTGGTTGTGGCCCCGGTCCACTGCGGCAGCCTGACCACCTTCCTGACCTACATCGACCTCCCCCTGCAGGTTTTGCAGACTCCCGACGCCCTCACCCGGACCGCCCGGGAACTGGTCGAGGACTGGAAGGCCGACGGCGTCGTCTACGGCGAGGTTCGCTTCGCCCCGCAACTGCACGGCCGCCACGGCATGACCCCCGACGAAGCCGTCCGAGCGGTGGCCGAAGGACTGGCCCAGGGCCGGGCCACCACCGGCGTGGGCACCGAAATGCTGCTGTGCTGCCTGCGTCACCAGAGCCCGGACGAAAGCCTCGCCGTCGCCGAGACCGCCCTGCGACACCGGAACGTCGTCGCCGGCCTCGACCTCGCCGGCGACGAAACCCTGTACACCGCCCAGCCCCACCGGGCCGCCTTCGACCTCGCCCACAGCGCCGGCCTGCCCTGCACCGTCCACGCCGGAGAAGCCGCGGGCCCGAAGAGCATGTGGGAAGCGATTGACGTCCTCGGCGCCCGCCGCATCGGCCACGGCGTCCGCTGCACATCCGACACAGCACTCCTGAACCGGCTCCGCACCGACAGAATCGCCCTGGAGATGTGCCCCACCAGCAACGTGCAGACAGGTGCCGTCCCCAGCCTCACCAACCACCCCGCCATCCCACTGCTCGCCGATGGACTGCCGGTCACCATCAGCACCGACACCCGAACCACCTCCGCCACCACCCTGCAACGGGAGTTCGAGTCGCTGCGCCAGGCAACCGGATGGACCAGCCGGCACGAAGCCCTCGCCCAGGAAAACGCCGCACAGGCGTCCTTCGGCCCCCGAAACGAGCAGTAGGGGCAGGCACAAACGGCTACGCGACGCGCCCTCTTCCGTCACCTGGGGCCCGTCAGGGGCTCTGTCGCAGTACACACCGGATCTACTGGGCCTTTTCCAACCTCGCTTTGATGCGTGGTGAAGGACGAGGACGGCTTTCACAAGGCCGGTGATGCAGTTCGTGCTGCAGCGGAGCTTCCGCAGGAGCCGTCGGCCCTTCAAGTGGCCATGGCTTGCTCGCCGACGGCACGGATGCGGGCGGCCTTGATGTCGTGCACGGCGCCGGGCAGCGCAGGTGAGGCCTACAGCAGGCGGCCGAACGGGGCGGTGAGGACTTGGACGTTCATGCCATGTCACTTGTGCTTGCCGGAGTGAAAGGGGCGGTCGGCGGCGATTCGGTCGATGGGCGGCAGGGTGCCGTCCAGGATGACGAATGCCTTGGCCGCCCCGCGCCCGACGGCCTGCTGGAGGGTGGGAGCCAGGGCGGCCAGGAGATTCACGGCCTCTTGGACGCAGCGGAAGACCGTGGCTGGGCCGATGCCGAAGGAGGAGGCGAGGCAGGCGTAGATGTCGCCGCAGCGCAGGTGGGCCGGAACGAGCAGGGCCTGACGATGAGAGGGCAGGCGCCGCCGGCGGGTGCCGACCTGACGGCGCCGCCCGGCCCGCTGCCGGGTCAGGGAACGCAGGTGCGAGCTGGACAGGTCGATCGCGGACGGGCAGACAAGCACGACGCAGCTCCTGGTCAAACAGATGATCTTGGTCGTGAGCTCGTCCACCAGGAGCTTCGCCACGTCACGCGACCGGGCGTCGCTCAACTCGCCGCTCCCAGCGCCGAGGGAAGGGGCTCCGTCCCCCGCTGCTGCCGGGCTCCAAGGGCCGGGGCGGTCAATCCTGCCCCGGCCGCCACAACCAACGGAGTGCATCCGGCAGTAGGACGCCTCCGTGGTTGGGGCTGTGCCCGCCGTCGCCCAGGACAAGGCGGAAGTCGTAGCCCGCTTCAGCGAGAGCAGCTGCTACGCGCAGGTTTTCAGCGAGCCAGTTCCGTCCGGGCTCATTCCAGTGCAGGTCGCGGTGGCCGGCTTGCATGAAGATACGCAGCGGCTGGCGGGGAACGCGGGAGATGAGGGCCGGGTACGGATTGCCGTTCGGCATCTGGGCGAAGCTGGACAGGTATCCGATGACGCGGCGGAACTTGTCCGGACGCAGCCATGCCGCGGTGAAGGCGCAGTTGCCGCCGCTGCTCCCGCCGCAGATGCCCCACCGTTCGGGCGCTTGGGCGATGGCGTAGCGCTCGGTGACCTGCGGGATGATCTCGCGGAGAAGGAAGGTGGCGTAGCGGTCGTTGAAGGCGTCGTACTCATTGTTACGGTTCTTGGGGTTCTCCGCGTCCGGGAAGACGCCGGGGTCGACGAACACGCTGATGGTGACGGGGATGTCGCCATGGTGAACGAGGTTGTCCAGGACAGTCGCGCCGCGGACCTGCCCTTCGGGATCCAGGTACCACCATCCGTCCTGGAACACCATCAAGGATGCCGGTTCCGCAGCGTCGTACCGCGCAGGCACATGGACCCAGAACTTCCGGAAGGTTCCCGGGTAGACAGCGCTGCCGCTCCAGTCGAACGCGACCGTCTCACCTGCAGGTACGCCCGGCTGTACAACGGAGTCGGGTCCGTGGACGTAGCGCACGTCCGACTGGTCGATCGGAAGCGGCTGGTACGGCATCTCGAAGACCATGAAGAGCACCGTAAGGCGATCATCACGGGGAATCGCAATGGATTTTCGCCGACGCGCTCCACCTCTGCACCTCAGTGTGAGGTTGGAAGAGGCTCACCGCGACAGGGCCGCTGCGATGAACATCGCGACCTGCGGTGGGAGCTTCCGGCCGCCGGGGCGATGTGTACGCATTTACTGAGGCAGAGCCGGAGGGGCCGGACAGGTATGGCGATTGAACCAGTGACCGAACTCGCGAGCGGGAGCGCGCTTCGGTTGCCGCACGCCCGGGTGGTGGCTTCGTTCGCTTCAAGCGACAGCGATTGTCGATGACTTGCGACGGTATTCGGCGATCGACAGCTGAGGAGATGCCGACGACTTCTGACGGCACCGCCGACGGCTGCGGCTGTCCGAACTCTGGAGAGCCCGGGAGGGACATGGGACACTCGATCATGCCTGTGACCAACCCGTGGCTGGCCGGCCCGTCCCCGAAGAAGCGGCTCGAACCCGAGCGCTTGGAAGAGCGCATACTCAACCTGCTGTCGTCGCAGAACATGTGCGTGATCGCGACGGCCGGACCGGAGGGGCCGCTCGCGACTCCTGTCCGGTACTACCATCTCGACTTCGCGCTGATGTTCTCCGCAGCAGCAGGTTCGCCGAAGATGAGAAACCTCGCCGCGGACCCCCGGGTGTCAGCGGGAGTCTTCGCTCCGCTGGTCGGTCAGGCAAGCAGCCGAGGCGCTCAGCTCTTCGGACAGGCTCGCGTGCTATCCGAAGAAGACCCCGATTTCGAGCACTATTGGCCGGCTTTCCGCTGGCAGTCCGACCATGTGGAGCGGTCGCGTTCCCTCGACGAACCCCCGCTGGGGCCGCTCGTCGTGATCGAGGCCGAGCGGATCGTTTATACCGAACACTGGCTGCGGCGCGAGGGGTTCGCGCCGCGTCAGTTCTGGACCAGATCGGGCAGGTAGCCGCGCACCCCTGGCCGGCCACCGGGGCGGTCAGCCGGTCAGGAAGGGGGCGGCGGCCTCTTCGCCGGACCGCGCCCAGGCAAGGGCCGCGTATCCAGATCCGCGCGCAGGATCTCGTCGATCACCGGCTTGTACGGGTCGAGTGTGGTGGACCGGGGCGGCAGCTTCCTGCGAGGCTGTGGCCAGGACGAGTTCAGCACCGTCCGCCATGTGACGCCGTGCTTGCGCCCAAGCTCCCGCATCGACATGCCGCCGCGATGGCCACGACGGATCGCCGCGTACGGCTCGACCTTCGACATCTGGGGAATGACCAGCACCTTTCGCCAGGAGCATCCCGATGCTGTCCCGGCAAGAGCCCTCGTGCCTCCCGTACTCATCCACATCACCCGACCCCCGCAACCCAGCCGGCCCGCACCACCCGGACACGCCGACGACTCCGCCGCCCCACTCCTGAAGCCGCGGCGGGACCGGGAGCCGCAGATCTCGCCGGTGCCCGCCCTTGGCGGTGCGGCCCGCCGTTCGTAAGCTGATCCACGGGTGATCGCGGCAGTCCGGGACCTCGGACGACGCCGCGCGCCACGGAACTGGGGGCAGACATGCGGAAGAGGCGCCCCCTCGGGGCGATCAGCTACTTCCTGATGGGCGGCGCGTGCCTGCTGCTCGCCGTCATAATGGCGGCGGGCGTGAGCCGTGTGGTCCACGTGATCCCGGTCGTCATCCTCGGCGTGCCGGGTGCGGTGCTGACGTTCCGCTCACCGGTGTTCGGCGTCCGCTACGGGCCGGACGGACTGCGATACTCCGGGCTGCTCAACGCACGCTCCCACGCGTGGGCGGACATCCGGGAGGTTCGGGTGGCCGTCCTGGCGAGCACGGTCTACTCGTCCGACGTCCCGGAGCTGGTGCTGGTCTCCGGCGGGACGGACCAGCTGCACATGCTGTCGGGCCACAGTTTTGGCCGAGCCCGGAACAAGCGGGTTGTGCGGCTGGTGGCCGAACTGGAGGCGGCGCGCGCGGCCGCGTCCTGACGGCGATGGAGTCCCGCCGCACCGGGAGCTTCCGGTGCGACGTGCCGCCAGCCCGTCAAGTCGACTGTTCGTGCTGGTGGTGGACCTGCTTCTGGAGATAGTCCCAGGCGGGGTGTGGTGACAGCGGACGCATGCCGGCCCGACACCGGTCGCCTTTGCCGCCTCGCGACGCCGCCGAGTACCTGGTCGACGACGCCGTACGGCACGCCCGCGCGAAGTCGAGGAGGCCCTCGCCACACACCCGGCCGTCGCCGCCGACGCTGTCTACGGCACACCCGACCCGTACTGGGGCGAAGCCGTCACCGCCACCGTGGTCCTGCGCCCCGGACAGCGGGCCACCCCAGCCGAACTGACGGACCACGTCCGTGCCCGCAAGGGCGCACTCCGGGATCTGGACAGGCGATCCTCCGGAACGGTCGTTTCATCAGGGTCGTGGTGTTCCGGTCGCGGGTGACTGCTCGGTTCCGCAGTACCGGCATTTCTTAGCAGCGGCCGGCAGGTCCTCGGACAGGCAGGCCGGACAAGTCTTGACCGGTCCCGGCTCTTCGAAGGCGGCCACGCCGCGTCGTGCCGAATAGTGCTTGTACGGCACGACGATGAGGAAGTAGACGACGGCCATGAAGATGATGAAGTAGATGACTGCCGAGATGAAGGAACCAATATCGAGGTATGTTGCCTTGTTCCCGGCTTGGCCGAGCTGCCACCCCAATCCGACTGAATGGCCACCCTGGGCACGCGCGATGAGGGGATTGACCACAGCGTCGGTGAACGCTTTGATCAGGGTACTGAAGGCCAATGCGACGATGAGGCCCACGGCTACGACGACGACATCGCCGCGCATCAGGAAGTTCTTGAATCCGTTGAGCATTTCCGGCTCCTTGTAACTGGACCCGCGGTCGGGCCGGGCAGCACGCTACATTCTTCGGTGCGCGCTGAGCCTTACGGCGCGTACGCGGAAAGCACTCTTCCTTCGGCTGCCGAACCCCACCGGTGACCAGTAGACCGACTGGGTGAATTGTCGTATCCGAGAAGCGAACAGTTCGCGGAATTCCGGAGGCGGCCACTTGATATCGAACTCGGGTGAAAACATCCGTGCGGGCCTGGCGAGCGGCCGGCAGACACCCTCCTGAGCGCTCTTCCCGAGCGGGTGCGCCAGGGGCCTGGGCGAGGTTTGAGTTGAGAAGCCGTTGCCATACCGATCATGGAGTCTGTCGATCGAACGGGAGTCTCGAATCAGGTGATCGTGGGCCCTGCCCGGCATGAGAGCAGGGCCTGGCGGTATACGGGGAAAATCCAGGGGAGCGGACGGCCGCGCGCTGCTACGGTCGGGCGCCATGAGCTGGCTTCCCGATGACTTCGTCCACCCCGTCCTGGTACCGCTGCCGGGCGGTGGCCATCACCTGCGGCCGATCCGGGAGGCGGACACCCCGCTCGACTATCCGGCTGTGATGGGTTCGCGCGAGCGGCTGTGGACCATCTTCGGCCCGGCCTGGGGCTGGCCCGCGGCCACCATGACCTACGAGGCCGACCAGGCCGACCTGTTGCGGCACGAGAAGGAGATCGCCGCACACCAGTCCTTCAACTACGCGCTGTTCGACGCGGCGGAGACAGCTCTGCTCGGCTGTGTCTACATCGACCCACCGGAGAGGGCCGGCGCGGACGGCGAGATCTCCTGGTGGGTGGTCGACGAGCTGGTGGGCAGCAAGGTCGAGCAGGCCTTCGACGCGCTGGTGCCGCAGTGGATCGCCGCCGACTGGCCGTTCGAGCAGCCGCGCTTCCTCGGCCGCGAGATCTCCTGGTCGGACTGGCTCGCCCTGCCGGAGCATCCCGACACGTGAGTGGTTGTTGCCCGTACCGATCTCGAAGGCTGTCGATCGAACGGGAGTCTCGATCGGGTGACTGCGGCGGTTTCCGCGCGTGAAAGCAGGGCCTCCAGGTAGCTCGGGGGTGCGATCCCATTCCGAGTGGTTCCCGGAGGCCCTGTTGTCCTTGAGCCCTTTCCAACCTCATGCTGGTGCGTGAGGTTGGACGAGAGCTGCCTGGACAATCGTGAAGATGCGGCGCAGCCCCGGTCGGCTGCCCGCATTTTCGCTCTTCGCCCGCGCCCCTTGGCCAGGCGGTGGCGCCACCAGCCACCCAGCGCCCGTTCCAGATTTCTGGGACGGGCGCCGCAGGCAGGTGCATGGCCCCTTCCCTGACACGCCTTGAGATAATGCTTCCTGCACGCACGTGCCGATTAGGGGTGGGTTCGTTGGTCTGGTGGGCGGAAAGGTTCCTGTGGGACGGGGAGCGTCCTGAGTGGACATGGGTCCCATTGAAGTCGGTGGGGCCCATGCGGTTTGGTCAGAGCAAGGACGAAGTCTCAGCTGCTCTGGGCGAGCCGATCACGGGATGGGGCGAGATGTACGCGCGGTGGTATCCCTTCGACGGGGTTGGCATCGACACCTACTACGACCAGCAGACCGGGGCCCTGGCGGCAGTAGCTGTCGACGCCTGCCGGGGCCCACAAGTCATCCTTGATGGCACTCCTTTGGTTGGCCGGCTGCCCTCGGAACTCGAACCTTGGATAGAGGAGACCGCGTCAACACTTGAGGATCCGACTCTGCCCGAGTACGTCGATGGCCTGCGCTTCGGGCCCCGCGGGGAGCCGTATCTCCTCAGTCTGGGGTTGGTCCTGCGCTGCCAGCAGAACGGTGATCACGCTCGCTGTCGCCCAGTGTTCCTTGCGCCTCAGTGGGCCATGCGAGGCCAGGAATGGATCGATGACTTGATCCCCGACAGGGAGTGGCTGACGTATTGAGCGATGTCCGACCTCACGTTGATACGTGGAGAAGGACGAGGACAGCCTTCACCACGTCGGTGATTCGGGTGGTGGAGCATCGGAGCTTGCGCAGGAGCCGCCAGGACTTGAGGGTGGCCATGGCCTGTTCGACGAGTGCGCGAATCTTCGCGTGGGACCGGTTCACCGCTTGCTGACCGGCGGAAAGAGCGTGCCAGCGCCCCCAGTACGGGGTGCGGACCGTGCCGCCGGTGCCGCGGTAGCCCTTGTCGGCCCAGCAGGTAGCGCCGACTCGGGTGAGAGCGTCGATGATGCCGTGCTCACGGGCCGCGCGGACATCGTGGACAGCCCCGGGCAGGGCCGGTGAGGCCCACAGTAGTCTTCCGAACGGATCGGCGAGAATCTGCACGTTCATATCGTGTTTCTGGTGCTTGCCCGAGTAGAAGGGGCGGTCCGCGGCGATGCGGTCGATCGGCAGGAGAGTGCCGTCCAGCAGCACGAACGCTTTCGTCGACGCGGTGCGGGCGGCTTCGGCCAGTGTGGGGGCGAGGTCGGCCAGGAGGTCAACTGCCTCGGCAACGTAGCGGTGGGCGGTCGTGGTTCCGACCGCGAAGCCGGCGGCGAGCTGGGCGTAGGTGTGTCCTACGCGGAGGTGAGCGAGCGCGAGGAGGGCTTGGCGGCCGGCGCTCAGCCGCCGCCACCGGGACCCGATCGCGCGGCGGTGCCCTCGCAATTGGTGTGCGAGGAAGCGCAGGGTGGAGCTGGACACGTCGATGCCGGACGGGTAGACAAGCATGCGAAGCCTCTGGTTGAGACGATTCTCCTGGTCGAAAACCCATCTACCAGGGGCTTCACCCTGTTGTCAGCTCAACTGCACGATGACCACACCAGGTTGGGAAGAGCTCCTTGTCGTACGTGCCAGGGCACGTTGACTTCAACTCGCCCGCCGTGTCGTGCGATTGCCTCGCGCATGTGTACGGCAACGCGGCCGACCATCCGGACCGGGTGCGCCGCTGTCCGTCGGACATGACGGACGCGGAGTGGGTGGCCGTCCGGCCGTTGCTGCCGGTGCCGGCCTGGTGCCAGGGGCGGGGTGGACGGCCCGAGGGCTACTGCCACCGGCAGCTGTTGGACGCGATCCGCTACCTGGTCGCGGGCGGGATCTCGTGGCGGGCGGTGCCCCCGGACTTCCCCGCATGGGCCCGGATCTACGCCTTCTTCTGCCGCAGGCGCGAGCACGGGCCGATCGCCGAGTTCCACGACCGGATGCGCGGGACGGTCCGTGAGCGCGAGGGCCGCGAGACCGAGCCCACGGCGGGGATCATCGACGCGCAGTCGGTGAAGGCCGTGGCCCCGGTGCCTGCCGCCTCACGCGGCTACGACGGCGGGAAGAAGGTGCCGGGCCGCAAGCGGCACATCGTGACCGACACCCCTGGCCTGCTCCTGGCCGTCGCGGTCACGGCTGCGTTGGTGTCGTTGTGACCACGCACAGGTTTCAGGCGATTCCCTCCAGGAAGTCCGAGAGCGCAGTGTGCAGAATCTCGGGCTGCTCCAGGTGCAGGTCGTGGCCGGTGCCGGGAATGCTCATGGCCATGGTGGCAGGTCGCTGCCAGAGCATCTCATCGGCCTCCTGCGCGGGGATGAAGCTGGATTGGGCCAGGACGACCAGGGTCGGGCACGCGACCTGACCCCACTCGTGATGGAAAGAACGCCGGGCATTCTCCACCAGCGAGCGGACCATGACGTCCCGGTCGAAGCGAGGCCACCATCCGCCCTCGCGTTCCCCCAGCCCGGCCGCCCAGCCTGCGCCGACCGGTCCGCCGCCGAAGAACGCGACTGCCGCTTCACGTGAGGGGAACGGCGTAGGCCAAGAGTCGAGCCATCCGCCGATTTCCGCAGGTACGTCAGGGTTTGCACCGCCGGGGCCGGCCTCGACGAGCACGAGCGCGTGGACGAGTCCGGGATGTGCCGCGGCGGTGAGCATGGCCGTGTGCCCGCCCAGCGACTGGCCGACCAGGACGGGCCGCGGCAGCGCCAGCTGATCGACAACGGCGATCACGTCGGCGACGTAGGCGGCGCGGGAGACGTCCCGCGGGTGGCGCTCGCTGGCGCCGTGCCCGCGCTGGTCGACCGCGACGACCCGATACCGGGAACTCAAGTTCCCTGCCAGCATGTCCCATTCACCCGCGTGACCGGCCAAGCCGTGCAGCAGCACGATGGGCTGTCCTGACCCGCCCCAGTCCCGGCAGACAAGCCGGACGCCGTCTCGCGCCACCACGTGTTCAGACCATGCCACGTCGGCTCCCAGGTAATCGGCTGGCCTCAATCATGCCGCGACCACGTCTTTGCGAACGCCGCCCTCTCGCCGACACCCTCGGCCGACTCCTGGACGACGACAGCGGCCATGTCGCTTCTCTGCTGCAACCACTGGTCACCTTGCTGCTGAAGATGAACCGACCCAAGAGCCCGACTCATCTGGCTCCGCAACCCCAACGCCAGCCGTCTCCTGAGCGGGCTGGCCACCGGCAGCATCCCGCTCACCCATGATGGGCTGTATCGGGAAGCGCCCTGGCGAACCGTTGCCCACCTGCGCGACCTGATGACGGGCAGTGGCGTTCGCCCCTCCCTGAACTCGTCGCCGAACTGATGCGGGCCTACGTCCAAGCCGCACCTCACCTCAGCAGACCTCTGTCGGCGCCATATCGCAGCCGCATCGGAGAGCGACGACACACACGCTGAGTGACGGAACTCCTTCACAGGCGTCGAATACGCGACACCTCGGCATGCGAGCCCACCAGTCCGCGTCGGATTCCCAGAAACTTCGTGTGAACCAGTCCGTGGGTCGAAGGCCTTACCGGAGTGAAGACAGACACGACAGGCTGAGGGAGCGGGCATGGTGGTTCAGATGATCCGAGCGGCGCTGTCGCTTGCAGGCAGTACCCGGACAGGAAGGGAAGGCGGCATGTGGCACACGATCCAGAGCTGGGTCGAGGGCAAGAACGCGGCAACGTTTGAACGGGAGCGGCGTACGACTCTGCTCACGGCGCCACTGGCAATTCAGCAAGGCGGCAGGATCTACGACCAGCGGGCCGACGGAAGCATCCTGGACATCACAGTGCCGTCGGCGGAGCGGCTGGACGTCATCGTAGGTGAGTCCGTCCGCTGCGATCGCGCTGTATCGGCGCCCTCAGAACTACGCCCTGCCCGTGACAACGCCCTCACCACGGCCGAGGAGAAGTGATCAATGTCCCTGCCCACCTCTCCTCCGCCGGCGCGGCCACTGACGGCTCGGCGCGCTGAACTGCCAGAAAACACCTGGCTGTACAGGGTCCACCGCAAGCGCATCTCTTCAACAGCATTCAACCCCTGCCCAGCGCACATCTTCGGCGGTGGGCGTTTCGACGGCACACCGGAGGATCCGTATCCCCACCTCTATGCTGCTCAGACTGCCAAGGCGGCCGTCGCAGACACGCTGCTGAGGGCAACGACGTTCAACCCTGATGGGGAGCGACTGGTTCCACCGGCGGCGGTTGTGGACCGCCAACTCACCCAAGTGCGGACAACTGCCCCTCTTCTGCTCATTGATCTGACAACGGCGGAGTCCCTCCACGTCGTCGGGGCTTCCTCCGAACTCGTTCTCTCCGAAGACTTCGTTCGCGCACGGGCCTGGTCCTCGGTACTACGCCGGCACAATCCCTGGGCCCAGGGGCTCCTGTGGCCCTCGCGCTTCCACCGCGGAGACAATCTGGTGGTGCTCTTCGGGGATCGCTGCGCCCCCCACATCCTCTCCGAGCACACCACCTGGCCCCTGGAGGCGCGTGCCAACGCTCTTCTGGCCAGTTTGAGAGCTGCGGTCCCGTTCCCTCGCTCACCGGCCAGGAACTTCGACGACTTCTTCAAGGCCCATTTCCTACAGGTCTGCCGCATCCTCAACGCTCGGCAGAACGACTGGGAGCTTACGCAGGAGGCAGCCGGCCGGGCCTTCGAGATCGCCTACCGCAAGTGGCCGGAAGTGAGTGAACATCCCAATCCCGTCGCGTGGGTAGCTTTCACGGGCCGGCGCATCCTGAATCGGGCGTATCAGAAGCTCGCAGCCCGCCCCGAGCGCCCCTTGAGCGACTCGGATACGGGTATGCCGTGCGACGGCCTCGATTTTGCATCAACGACGGTGGACAAGATCGCGTTGTACACCGCGCTTGGGAACCTGACGCGAGACAAGCGCGAGTGCCTTGTCATGCACTACGTGTACGGGTACTCCGTCAACGAGATCGCCGAGCTGCTGAATATCCCTCCTGGCACAGTTAAGAGCAGGCTCAGCGCGGCCCGCAAGGACCTCAAGGAATCACTCGGCTACGACTTCCGTGAGGGAGGAACGCGATGAAGCACGGCACCGAACTCCACATTGACGGGTTCGACCAGACCTTGTCCGACGAAGAGGTACTCAGCCACCTGGCCGAGCTCCGGCACCGCGTCACCTCGCGCACGACGATCCTCGACGATGACGACTACGAGGCGGCCATCGAGGATGCGGCTGACGAGATCACCGGTCTCTTCAGCTGAGTACGACGGCCTTGACCATGTAAGCGGAATCCGTCGAGGTCGAGGATGTCGCAGGCGGCGGCCGGGTCGCGGAGCCGCTCGCGGGCCGTCGTCGGCTCCGGCAGTTGCTTGCTCAGGTCGACCGCCGCTGCGATGACCGCACTACCCTGACGGCCGACGGCAGACGATTATGCGAGCCCACCGGTAGATCCTCCCCAAGGCCGGACACCGCGCAGCCCCGACCGCATACCCGCCGGAACAACGAAGCCGGGCCCTTTCGTACCCTGCCTGTCAGGGACACGGACCGACAGGGCACGGCGCCCGGGAGCCGGTCGAGCGTGGCCACGACGCTGAGGACAGCAATGGCCGCGCCGATACCCGAGAAGGCTGTGGCCGCCGCCCGCGCGAAGCGGGACAGGAGCCATGGCCTTCTCGGGTATCGGTGTGTCCGGCCGGCAGCGTGTGCGACGCAGACGGTCAGAGCGCTGTGCGCGGCGCTTCACGCGGCCTTGGACAAGGTGGACCGGTCCTTGCCGGGTGCGTGCCGGGTGAGTGTCGCGGGTGCGGTCGTCACCCCTCGTCCGTCGTGGCGCGGCCACAGGAGGAGGGCACCTGTCGCTCCCGCTCCGGCGAGGATCGCGAGGACGGACCAGGCGAGGGTGAAGCCGGCGCTCGTACCGAGCCATCCCGCGATGGGGTAGGTGATCAGCCAGGCCAGGTGCGACAGGGAGAACTGGGCCGCGAACACCTCGGGGATCGCGTTCCGGCCGACGGAGGCGCGCAGGATCTTGCCTGTCGGGGTGATGATCAGCGCCATGCCGATGCCGATCACGGTCCAGACGATCGCCGTACCGGTCCATGCGGTGAGTCCGCCCGCGATGAGCGTCACCGCGGCGGTCGTGCCGCCGACGAGGACTCCGGCGCCGGTCATCATGACGGTGCGGGCGGCGATCCGGTCGAGAACGCGGGGCAGGACGAGGGCGGCCAGGAGGGTTCCGGTGCCGGAGGCGGCGAGCATCCAGGCGACGTCCGACTGCGAACCGCCGAGCACGTCGCGGATGTAATTGACGGTGTTGACGACGACGATCGAGCCGGCGGCCGCGACCGTGAGGTTGAGCGCGATGACGCCGCGCAGTCGCGGGGTCCGGAGGAAGGTTCTGATGCCTGCTGCCGCCTTGTCCCACGCCTTGGTGTGGGAGCTGGGGCGGGCGTCGGGGATGCGCGTCGACAGGACGAGCAGCGCGGAGACGAGGAATCCGGCGGACGTTCCCAGGAACAGCCGGTCGAAGGCCATGAACGTCAGGGCGACGGCGGCCAGCACGGGGCTGAGCAGACTCTCCATGGTGGAGGCGACCTGGGAGGCGGACAGCGCACGCGTGTAGTCGGACTCGTCGGTGACGATGTCGGGGATGACGGCCTGGAACGTCGGAGTGAATGCCGCGGAGGCGGCTTGGAGCAGTCCGATCAGGACGTAGATGTGCCAGACCTCGGTGACCAGCGGCAGTGCCAGGACCACCGCACCGCGGATCACGTCGAGGAGGACCAGGAGAGTTCTTCTGGGAACCCGGTCGACGTATGCGGCAGTCAGCGGGGCTATGACCACGTACATGACCATCTTGATGGTCAGGGCGGTGCCGAGGACCATGCCGGCGCGCGATTCGGCGAGGTCGTAGGCGAGCAGTCCGAGGGCCACTGTGGTCAGTCCGGTACCGAACAGGGCGATGACCTGGGCGCTGAACAGGTGGCGGTAGTCGCGGATGGCGAACAGGCGCATGGCGGGTTCCTTCCGTGTCCATACGGCGGGGCGCGGCCCCGGGATGGCGGCCATGTCCCGCGTGTACAGGCGGGGTTGTCTTTACTCACGGGTGTCGCTCCCCGGTGTGAGGCCGGCGAGGAGGTTGAAGGCGCCGGTGAGGACGTTGAGTGCGACGACGCCGACGACATCGGCTGTCGCGCGGTCGCTGTAGCCGTGCTCGCGCAGCGCGGTGACCTGTTCGTCGGTGATCGACGTCGGCTCGCGATAGATCTGGAGTGCGAGAGCGATGATCGCCGCGATCGCGGGATCGGCCGAGGTACCCGCGTGGGCTCGCTCGATCTCTTCCTCGTCCACTCCGATGGAGCGGGCGGCACTGACGTGCGCGTCGAGGCACAGCCTGCAGCCTTGCAGGACCTGGACGGCGATCGAGATCCGTTCGCTGATCCTGCGGTCGAGCTTGGCTCGCCCCATGGCCCGGCTGAGCTGGAGGTAGCCGCCCAGTACGGCCGGCGAGTGCGCCATCGTGGAGACCATGTCACCGATCCGGCCATGGCGTGAGACCAGATCGGCGAGGAGGTCACGCGAGGCGCCGACCGCCGTGTCGGGCGTGAGCCGGTTCAGGCATGGCATGACGCTCCTTCCGATGCCGGGGATGTGCCGGGACGGCGGGGCGCGACGGGCCGAGCGTCCCTTGGCCGCGCCATGTGCCGCGGCAGCTGATCGGTGGCGTTCATCCGGTCAGTGGTGTGCATGGTGGCCGTGGTGGTGGCTCCCGTGCTCGGGGGCGGCCAGGGGTGCCGCGTCCGGACGGGAAGTGGCCGCGGTGGCCCGTACGGTGAACTCGGCTGTCCGGACGACATCGTTGTGCTGAAAGTCCAGGTACAGGCGGTAGGTGCCGGCCGAAGGCGCGACGGCCATGAAAGCGATCTCAGGGCCCGGCGCGGTGGTGCCGTCACCGGGTTCGCCCTCCGGATGGACATGGAGGTAGCCCAGGTCGCCGACCCGCAGGGCCACCAGGTGTCCGTACGCGGCCAGGTAGGGTTGCAGGTCGGTGACACGGCGGTTGTTCCGGCTGACGGTGAGGGTCAGTTCGCTCGCCTCGCCAGGCAGGAGTTCGCCGTCGAGCACGACGGTGTACTCGCCGATCCGCGCGATCCCTGTGGCCTCGGGAAGCGGCCGCGGGTCGTACGGTCCGGCGACCGCGACGTCGATGCCCAGCGTCATGGTCCCGTCGTGGCCGACCGGGTGGATGTCCGTGAAAAACCTCCAGTCCCCCGGTTCCAGGGCCAGTTCGACGCTCCAGGCGCCCTTCCCGTCCATCACGGGGTGCACGTGCTGGAACCCGGCCGTGTCGCGCCGGACGGCGATGAAGTGCAGTTTCTTCTCGTGTTCCGGTATGAACTGGGTCACCGCCCGCCCGTCCGGGCCGATCACCCGGAAGCTGATCGGCTGCACGCCGCCGGTGAGAATCGTCGAGTCGAGTTCGAGGGTGTACCCGTTCTCGGAGACCGACAGCCCACCGGGCCGGGCTCCGCCGTGGCCGTGGTTGGTCTGGTCGTGGCCGGAGTGATTCCTCATGACGTCTCCATTGGTGTGATGCGCCTTCTGGCGTCGTTCGTTCAGGACAACGATCACAACCATATACCCCCCGGGGGTATTTCGCAGTCTTGGCGGTTGAAATCTTGCGAGAGGGCTTACCGAAGTGGATCCACCGGGTGGAGTCACTCGCCTGCCGGCACCGTGGCGCTGGTGCCGGCATGGCTGTCCCGGCGGTGGCTGCCGCGGCCGGACGGCGCGAAGGAGTCGGCCCATCTATCGATGTGCGGCAGGGGAACTGGCGCCGCCTGGGCGTACGAGGGCACATGCATCCGTACAGGACGGGCGAGGGCTGTTCTGCTGTGAGAGGTGGGACGCCAGAGCCTGCAATGCGGCGGAGGCTGTCATCCTGACGAGGGGATGGCCGACTATCCGGTATACCGTGCTGGTCCATGACGGTGTGACCATGGAAGACCTCCTCGTGGGGCACCGGCTGGATTTTCTGGTGGTGGCGGGCGCTGGGGGGCCCGCCGGATCTGGGAATCGCGTCCGGAGGGCCGCCCGGCTGCAGCGTCCTGGATCCACGCCGCGGCCGGTTCGAGCCGAACGGGGGGGCAAGCGGCTCGACTTCGCCCCGACGGTCGTGATGGCCGCGGAACAGGCTGGACTTGATGGCGCCCAGCGTCTTGCGGGCCGGCGGATGACTCGGCGGCGGCGTTCACGTCGCTGCGGACGGGCGAGGTCGCCGGCCTCGATGGCGGCGTCGGTGCCGGTGCCCATGGCAAGGCCGAGGCCGGCCTGAGCGAGTGCGGCGGTGCCATTGACACCGTTGCCGGCTGCGGCGAGCGAACGGCCTTCGCCCTACGGCCTCTCCGTGATTCGGTCCACGGAGGTGCTCAGCAACGTGCTCACCGAGGCCTCTCCTTCTCGCGGGGCGTCCGGCTGCTGCGGCCCGATTCCCTTGCTCGGTCTGGGAGTTCACGTCGTGCTGTATATGCGCCACGGCGCGGGCACGGCATGCCGCGCATACGTCGGCCCGCTGAACACGGGGCCGGAACGCTGTCGGTGTGGCCGATCGTCCCGGCTCCGCCGATCAACCGCTGGACGAGGCCCTTGACCGGCCTTCCCGCCCCTGTCTCGCGGTCAGGGGCGCCAGTCGAAGGGGAAGTGCTTGCTGGATCCCCCGCGGTATTCATGGGAGAAGTCGAACCCTTCCGCGCGGTCGCTCTCAACGACGCCCCAGGTGGCGATCTGGCCGGGGCCGACCTCGGCGCCCGGAGCATTGACCAGCTGGACGCGACGGGAAGGGTCGGCGGTGGGGCCGGTGAGGGCGGTCGCGCCGACGGATACCTTGTCGGCGACACGTGCCCGCCAGTACGAGAGGTCCTCGGCGGCATCGAAGTGGACCGGAGCGTACCGTACCTCGCGCAGTTCGCTGATGAGCGAGCCGAACTGGCCCGGCCAGCCGCCGACATGTCCGGCGAAGATCTGCTCCAGTGCGCCACGCTGGGCCTGGTTGCCCTTGGCGTCGATGTAGAGCATCACCTTCATCGTGGCGTCCGGGTCGCCAACCCACATGTTTCCGGCGAACTCTCCCAGTGCCACCACGCCCAGGTTGTCCAGGCGCACGTCTCCGAAGTGCCCTTCGTGAACCTGCCAGACGAGCGTGAAGAGGCAGTCCCCGTGGGTCGGAGTCTGGGCGAACGTGCAGGGGCAGGGCAGTGCGCAGCTGCACACGTCGAACCACTCGCCCCGTAGGTACCAGTCGGGCAGTGTGCCGTCATCCGTGCCGGCTCGGACGACGGCGGGGGAGCTTTGCGATGTGGCGGAAGTGGTGCACACGGTGGCCTCCCAGATCAATTATACCCCTAGGGGGTATCTAGCGGACAAGGGAAAGGGTAAGACTCGACGCACCCGCACGTCAACTACCCCCTGGGGGTATCTTGGTTGATTGAGTTGCCTGGGTGTTCGCAGCCAGGGACGCTTCGTCACCATTGCCTGCCACCCACTCGACGCCCAGGTGGATAACAAGTTCGAGGGCCATGTCGACGTCACATGAGGTCGTCCGGTGCGAGGTCGGGGCGCAGCCGGTGCCAGGAGGGATGCCGTAGCAGTCCTGCCCGGGTCCTGGTTGTGTAGCGGACTTCGCCCACCAGATGTGGCAGCACCCAGCGTGCTCTGGCCACGCCCGGAGCCTTGTCGAAGGGGCGGTCGTCGATCGCGGCGACGTGGAGGAGGCTGGCGAGGGTGGTGCGTTCGGTGTCACTCCATCCGGTGCCGACGCTGCCCATGTACCGCAGACCGCCTTGATGCGCCTTGCCCACGGTTTCGCTGCACAGTCTCACCCTGCGCTTCATGCCGACTGCACTTACGAGCTGGTGCGTGATTACGTTGGAGACGCAAGGGGTCTGGGCTGGGGTTTGTGTCAGCCGGTGGTGTTGCGGTCGGGGACGAGGCCGGCGATGGCTCGGTAGGTGACGGGCAGGGTCTCCCGGCGGTGGGTCCAGCGGACCAGTTGCTTCCAGCGTTTGTGATCGGCGAGGGCGTGTTCGACGCTGATGCGTTTCGAGGGGTGCCGGTGGCGGGCCTGTAGGCGGGCTTCGAGGACCTCGGGAGGGCTGATCTTGTTTCCCTTCCTGGGCGGGGTCACCGCCTGGCCGGGATGGTCGCGGCGGAGCGCGGGGTAGCCGTCGTCCAGGAGGGCCTCCACGTCGCGAGAGTGCCGGAAACGGGGACCGATGCCTTCGTTGCGTGCGGCGGTCGTGTCATGCATCCGCCCTGGCCGTAGGGCGTCGGTCCAGAGCGTGCGGCCCTGATGGTCGGCGACGACGGTGGCCTTCATCGTGTTCTGTTTCTTCTTGCCGGAGACGAACGTACGGCGCCCGCCGCGGCCGGCCGGGGGTCGGCGGACCTGGACCTCGGTGGCGTCCAGCCGCAGCTCGATGCCCTCGGCCTGGGCGTATGCGAATACATCCGCCAGGGTCCGCAGTCGCAGGCCGGGCCGGTCCGGGACCGCGCATCCCCGCTCGGCCGGCAGCCCTCGTATCTCGCCGATCGCACGGGTGATGGTGGAGCGGTCGACGCCGAACAACAACCCCAACGCCGCATGCGGCACATCGTGCCGCAGGTGAATCAGCGTGGCCATGAGCCGGTCGACGAACACCAGCCGATGCCGGGCACCGGCTCCCGCCCCGCGCTTCCTGGCCCCGCCGCGAGCTTCGTGACGACGCCCTTCGACCACGGCCTGCCACGATCCCGCCAACTCCTCAACCAGGGCGGCGAGATGCCCCCGGGAGACCCCCGTGAACACCTGCGCGAGAACCGTCCGACTGAGCATGATCGCCACATCCGGATCATGCCACCCACCAGCAAGAACACATCACCCGCAATCACGCACCAGCTCGTTAGGGTGAGCTCTGCGACTGGGCGGGCAGCTGCATCCCGTGGAGCAGCCGCACCGGCGGAAACCTGTGCGGCATCCGTATCCCAGCCTCTCACCGAGACAATCTGACCGGGCATCAAATAGGCCATGCCCCACACGCCGTTTGCACCTGATGAGACGGACCGCCAGGCAAGGGCCGGCCGCGCGGGACCGGCAGCCGATGCGGAACCGGGTCAGCTCCAGAACTCCCGCAGGGCGGCGTTGACGACGGCGGGTTCCTGGGTGTGCGGGTAGTAGCCGGGCACCCGCAGGAGGCGGGCCCCGAGGGAGTCCGTGAGGGACTCGGCCACGGCCATGAGCGGGAGCCCCACGTGCTCGCGGTACGCGGCCGGCGCGTGCTCCCAGGTTCCGCAGATCACCAGAACCGGCAGGGCGGCGCCCCGGATCACCTCCAGCGGGATTTCCGCCTCCCAGATGGGCCGCTCTCTCATGGAGGTGGCAACGGCACGGAGTCGGCGCGACGTGGGCTCGGGCATAGCCATCCCCAACCCCTCGGTGGACGCACGCAGATACTGCTCCGGCGTGACGCCGTCCGGGATGCCCGGGGCACCGTCGCGCACCCGGTCGAGGAGGTCGGCAACGAGTGGATGGTGCGCGGCGGCGGTGAAGGCGGAGGGCTGGATGAGGGCAAGGGAGCGGACGAGGTCGGGTCGGCGTGCGGCGGCGATGAGCGCGGCGACGGCGCCGTTCCCGTGCCCCACGAGGTGGGCGCCGCCGAGCCTCACGGCGGAGGCCTCGTCGCTGAGAACCTCCACGACGTCCTCGGCGTCGACGTCGAATTCGCTGCGCGCGGTGTCCGGGCTGTCGCCGTAACCCCGGCGATCCATCAGGAGGAGCCGCCGGCTGTCCGCGAGGGGCCGCTGCCCGGCAAACCCGTAGTCGGAGTCGCTGCCCCAGGTGAAGATGTTGTGGATGAAGAGGGCGGGGGCAGCAGCGGCCGCCGGGGTCACTGGGACCGTCGAAGCTGTCGGGGCCCGGCCTCCTCCGACCCGATCGCGGTCATCCCACACAGTCACGTGCACGGCCACAGAGCACCCTCCCGAAGTTGAGGTACACCAACTCCCGTGAGAGTAACGAGCTGGTGCCTGATCGTGTCGGAGATGCAGGTGGTCTGGGCTGAGGTTTGTGTCAGCCGGTGGTGTTGCGTTCGACCACGGCCTGCCACGATCCTGCCAACTCCTCAACCAGGGAAGCGAAATGCCTCCGGGAGACCCCCGTGAACACCTGATGCGTAAGAACCGTCCGACTGAGCATGACCGCCACATCCGGATCATGCCACCCACCAGCAAGAACACATCACCCGCTATCACGCACCAGCTCGTTAAAGGTCCTGACAGAAGTCACTGATGGCGGGAACGACTTCCACCTCTACCGCCCCCGCTACAGGCCGGAGACTATGGCGAAGCCGGCCAAGGACGACTTCCTCGACGACCTCCACGGCACAAGAGCCCGGCGCGCCACCGCTCCGATGAGGCCCTGGGACGCTCGCGGGGTGGGCTCGCAAGCAAGATCCACCTTGCGGTAGAGGGCAGGATCCGCCCGCTCGGGTTTGTCATCACGCCCGGCCAGTGGGGCGACGCACCACAGATGATTTCCGTCCTGGAGGAGATCCGCGTGCCCCGGCAGGCTGGTGGACGACCGCGCACTCGGCCCGGTCACGTCGGGGGAGACAAGGCGTACTCATCACGTAGTAACCGGCGCCACCTGCGCAGACGCCGGATCAGATACACCATCCCCGAACCGGGGGACCAGCGGGCCGACCGCCGGCGGCGCGGCAGCCAAGGCGGCCGACCCGCAGCGTTCGACAAGACGATCTACCGCCGACGCAGCGAAGTCGAGCGGATCATCAACCGGCTCAAGAATTTCCGAGCCGTCGCCACACGCTACGACAAGCTCTTTCACGGGACGGTTGCCGTGGCCGCTATCCGCCTATGGCTCCGTCCGCACTGAAACGCCCCGTTCAGAGCTCACCGGCACCCGGGTAGTGGTGGCACAGTTCGCTGAGCACGCGCTCGTCGACAGCCCTGACGTCCCAAGAGCAGCTGCCGAACTCGGCCTACCAGGGTGGGCGGGTGTCGCGGCGTGCTTCCGGGGTCTGTTCGGGCAGGGTCGTGTCCTGGCCGGTGCGCAGCAGCATGCCGGGGTCGGGTTCGAAGTCCTCATTGGGCGGTGCAGGCTGGTGGAATCGCTCGGTACGCGCAATGGTGACTTCCACCAGCCGGTCCTCCTGGAACATCCATAGCCCGAAGCAGTCGTCGTCCTGGTCGCGAAGCAAAACTTGCACCGTATGCGGATGCGGCCACGGCAGCGATTCCAGGTGCTTGAGCAGGCCCTTGCGGGCACGCATTTTCTCGAACTCCAGGGCCCACCCGAACTCGTAGCCCCATTGCCCCGCTATCGGGACGAAGCGGCCTCGCCACATACGTTCCGGATCTTCCTGGGTCAGCGGTTCCATGACCTCGTCCGACCAGCGGGCGAGCACGATGACCTCGGCATCTCTACTCATGCCGGAGTATCACCGCATCCGCCTGATCCACCGCAACCAAATTCCTCAGCCGGCCGACGCAGGAAACGGTGGGCGGACTGGCGACGGGCTCTCAGTGCCGGCGAGCCCGACGACGGCGCCTTCGGAGAAGCTCATCTGCGCCTGAGCCACGGCCCTGATCAGCTCACACGACTCATCGGACAGCCCCTGACTTGATCTTTAACCTGTGCGGCGGGGGCGTGGAGTCGTGGTCTTCTTCGTGTGTCACTTCGTGGGGTCGGGTTTGCGGACGGTGTGCACGTCATAGCGTGCAGTGGGCTGGTTGTTCCTGCGACCGGGTGGCCGTCCCGGGCCCGGCCGAGCGGATTTCGGTGCTCCGGTTGGGCAGGCGGCCTTCGGCCGGAGGTGCCGGAAGCCGCGACGGACTCGTGCGGGGGTGAGTCTGCCGAGCGGGACCGGCTTCTCCCACGGCCGCCGGAGGTCTGCCGCCGGCCGTGGGGGAGCCGGAGCCGGGCGAAGGCGGCAAGGATCAGCCGGGTCCAGCGGTCGGCGGCTTCGGGGGGTGCGGATCTTCGGGCAGGTCCAGCCCAGGATCCGCTGCGGTGAGGTGTGCGCGCCGGGCCGCGGCCAGCAGGTGATGTCGGCGGCCAGGACCAGCCGGCCGTCCGCCGATCGCGGCAATGACACCGCTGCCAGGGCCCGCCGAAGCCGGGCCACATCGCTCTGGCCCGCGGCCAGAGCGTCGTAGAGTCCGCCGTGCCCGCGACGATGCTCACCCACCAGCGACAGTTCCACCAACGACCGGACCGGACCATCGGCGCACAACACGGCGCCCGCGAGCTCGAACAACGCATCCGCACGCCTGGTCAAACAGGAATAGAACTCGCCCTGGAACCGAGACAGTTCCGCAAACGGATCCTGCCGGACAGCATGATGCAACAGACTCATCCCAACGGCCTTCGTGCTGAGCATTGTGTGTTCCTTGGTCGGATCACATGCTCAGCCGAAGGCCGCCCGCACGTATGGCAGTTACCAGTCCGAGTGGTCAAGTGCGAGGACTCGTTCGGGCCCCGAGGTCAGAGGTCAAGCCAAGGGCTGTCCCGGTATTGAGGGGCCCGGTGGGACGCCTGGTGCCAGTTGGTACGGTTGTTCGCATTTGGGTGGCCTGGGCGTTCGGCTGGGCTCCGATCTCATGGAGGCCGGGCGGTGCAGTTTGTCTGCCGGAACTTTGGACTGTCGGACCTGCCCCGGCGCGGCCTCGCTCCGCAGGAGGCACCTCTTGCGGTGCTGCTCCTCGACATCGACGCAGAGCTTTCCATCTGGGAGCAGGGGCGGGAGGTGTGGTCCGAGGAGGCGTTCCCGGTGGCTGAGCTGGCGTACCACCTGGCGCTATGGCTCCAGAGTCCGGCCGCCGGCCACGAGGACTTCGAGCTCGATTCGATGCAGGCAGAGGAGGGACTGATCCGCATCGCAGGATCCGATGAGGGCCGGGGGATCGGTTCCATCCTCACGCCGGAGGTCATCGACGCCGACACCCGGCTCGTCGTCGTGGTCGGCCAGCCTCGTCGGAGAACGCCCCGCGCCGGATCTCCGGCCACAACGAAGGACACGACAACTACGGATGGGACGTACCGGAGAACTCCCACCGCTCACTCTGCCGCCTGGACCGCTACACACCTTCCACACTGAGCTGCACGCGCTGCGCGCGCTGCACCGACGCTTCGGCGACCGATCTCTACGCCGTGCATCCATGGCGGTCAACCGCAGTGGCGTGTCACGTACCACCGTCCGGAAGGTGTTCGGCGGGGACGGCCTGCCACCTTACGAGCCGGCCATGCCGTCGTGGACTACATGCTTCGAGAGGTCCGCCGGGGACAGGCGGCGGCCTCGACGAAGTACTCGACGACGGGTCACGCCAGTTCGAGGAGCTTGGGCAGACTGCGCGGATGGCACAGAAGTCCCCGAGGCAGACCGAAGACGTCGTTGCCGACCCATCGAGGCCTTGAGCGAACGCGCCGCGAGGACAACGACACTAGGATGCCGCGGAGTTGACCAACGGAGGAGATCACCGTGCGAGCGACGCACCGGTACGTCATGCATCTGGCCCTCGTGGCCGTGCTGACCGGTTTGGCGGGCTGTTCCGACGGCGTGTCCGGGACGGACGCGGACGCCGGGGCCCCGGATGCGGCCTCCGGCGCCAAACCTCCGGCCGCGGCGAAGGCGAAGGCGTTCGATCCTCCGGCGAAGTTCGGCAAGGAGATCGCGCTGCCCGTGGACGAGGACATCAAGGACTGGGGGTTCGCCCTGCTCGGGCCCACGCTGTACCACCGGACCTCCGAGGCCCTCGACGCCTACGACACCCACTCCGGACGCAAGCTCTGGTCGTCCGTCCTCGGCCGCAAGGACTGGTACACCGGCAAGGAGGGCGTGCCGAGCGACGACCAGACCATCCCTCCGGTCTTCGCCCGGCAGGACGGGCACACGGGCGTCCTCTTCGCGTACGCCGACTACACGAAGGGCTCGGGTACCGAGCGCGACCGGACCGACGTCTACCTGCGTTCCGTCGACGCGGACAGCGGCAAGGTGTCCTGGACGGTCCGGCTGCCCGCGCCGAAGGGGGCGACCGTCGGCGATCTGGAGCCCGCGGTGATCGGTGCCGAGGACGGAACCGCAGCTGTCAGGGTCCTCACCAGCACGGACGATTCCGGCAGTGGCGGCGGCCAGAGTGCCACCACCTACGGAGTCGACCTCAAGACCCATCAAGTGACCTGGCAGAAGGACGGCTTCGCGGGTGAGACGCTCGACAGCGGCGTCGTCATCGGCGCCCAGCTCGGCGACGAGGCGACCTTCCAGGCAATCGACGGCTGGCACACCAACGACGACGATCTCGCTCTCGCGGGGCTGGCACTCACGGACGGCGCCCCGCGCTGGAAGCAGGAGGGCCGCACCGCCGTGGAGGTCGAGCAGGTGGGCGGCGGCTTCTTCGTCGCCGGATCGCTGCGCGACAGCCGTACCGGCGAGCCCGTCCCCGGCGAACCGAGCGGCAGCTTCCTCCACTGCTTCAACGACCAGCGGTCCGTGATCGTGTGCGACACCAAGGAGACCGCACGGGGCATCGACGCCCGGAGCCGCAAGGTGCTCTGGACCATCTCCGGGAACGACCCCTCACGGAAGAAGCCCGAGGTCGGAAACGCCTTCCACGGGGCCGTCTACGCCTCGGCGGGCGCCGACGGCGTGATCCTCGACGCCCGGACGGGCAAGGACCGCAGCCTTTACGACAACGCGAGCACGTACGTGATCAACGAGTACGCCGCGGTGGGCATCGACATGAACGTGTACCCCGCGACCGGATGAGCCGGGGCTTCGGTCGATCTGCGGCCGGTGCGCCGATGCGGCCGGCCGCAACCCGGACCGCCGCAACTGCCTGGCCTTCCTTGGGGTCGCCGGCGCTCTCTGTTGCTGCAAGCGCCTCTCTCCACCAGAGTGTGTCGGAGCGCGCCACCGCTGCGATGGCCCTGCGCGCCGTTCACCGGCCACCACCTGCCGGGCTCATCAGCACGCAGCCGGCGCCCGCAAGACCGCCCCGGCCAATGGAGCAAAAGCAGGGGCACTCCCTGCCCGACACCGCGCTGACGAGGGTCTCGGGCGCTCGCGTGGCGGCTTGACCACCAAGATTCACCTGGCGGGCGAAGGCGGACGTCGGCCCCTCGGCCTGCTCGTCACGCCTGGCCAGAGTCACGGTGGCAGCATGTTCGAGCAGGTCATGGCCGAGGTCCGCGTTCCACGCGAAGGCGGTGGCCGTCCGCGTACGCGCCCGGAGGCGGTGAGCGCCGACAAGGCGTACCGTTGCCGCCGTATACGCGTCCATCTGCGCAAACGTCAGATCCCGCACAGCATCCCGGAGAAGAAGGATCAGATCGGCCACCGCTTGTCTCGCGGCACAGCCGGCCATCGCCCCCCAGCCTTCGATCGCGGCGCCTGCAGGCGCCGCGACGAGGTCGAGAGGGTGATCAACAGACTCAAGGGCTTGCGGGCGGTGGCGACGCGCTACGACAAACGCGCCTGCGTCTTCCACGGGACGGTCACCGTAGCGACGAACCGACTGTGGCTCCGCTCCTGACCGTTTCCTCAGTGTGCGGGTTCGGCCAGGACCAGGGCGTTGAGGGTTGCGTAGTCGAATCCGCCCTCCAACGATGTCGTCGTGCCCTTCTCCAGCAGTTCACGGGCTGCTTGACGGACCAGTTCGTACGCCGCCTCGGCGATGGAAGATCCTGCGCTGATCCGGGCAACTCCCGCGGAGGCAAGATCGGAAACGGGCAGTGCGCCGGGGCCGGCCAGGAGGTTCACCGGCAGGTGCTGAGAGCCCACGAGCGTCCTGGCCTCCTCGGTGTCGAGTGTGCCAAGAACGAAGATGCCGTCCGCGCCGGCCGCCGCGTACGCGCGGGCGCGTGCCAGCGTCTCGTTCAGCCAGGCCGTACGGTCACCGGGCGGCAGGCGGTGCGTGTCGATGCGGGCGTTGATGAACAACGGGATGCCCGTCTCGTCCGCGGCCCTGCGTGCGGCTGCGATCCGTTCGGCCTGCTCGGCGACGGGACGCAGGGTGTCCTCCAGGTTGATGCCCACGGCTCCGGCCGCCAGGACGCCGCGTACGGTCTCGGCCACGCCTGCCGGGTCGGCCGCGTAGCCCCGCTCGATGTCGGCGGTGACCGGCACATCGACGACGGCCGTGATCCGTGTGATCGCGTCCAGCGCCTGGCCGCGGGTCAGATGATCGCCGTCGCCGTGGCCCAGGGACCACGCGACCCCGGCGCTGGTGGTCGCGATCGCGGAAGCACCAGCGTGCGCCACTATCCGGGCGGACGCCGCGTCCCAAGCGTTGGGCAGGACCAGCGGTGTGCCCGGTACGTGCAGAGAACGGAACATCTGGGCTTTTTCGAGAAGTGTTGCCATGTGCAGCATTGCACCATGAGCGCTCAATGAACGATCAGCATTTTGTCGCGCGGGTTCGGGGAGCTGGGACTCCACCGCATCCGCGCGACCTGTGACCCGCGCAATCTCGCGTCTTCTCGGGTGCTGGGCAAGCTCGGCATGACTTACGAGGGGCGGCACCGGCACACCGCGTTGATCCGGGACGGCTGGCGGGACTCCGAGATGTTCAGCATCCTCGAAGGGGAATGGTGCCCGAGCCCCAGCGACAGTTTGTGATTTTGGTGGTGGGGCCGGCGCGGACATGGATGCGGCCACCGTTGATCATCGGTGTGTGAAGACAAAGGATCACGCGGTGGCCGGAGGCCATAGCGTAGACCCTGCCCACTGGCGGGAAGCATTCGAGGGCCTGATGGATGGGATCGCAGGCCGGTTCGCCCGGGTCGAACCCCGCCGCCGGACACGGCGGCTGGTGCTCGGGCTGCTCGCGGACCTGCCGCGGAAGAACTGCTGGACCATCGCCTGCCCAACACCGCCCCCGGCCACCGCCACCTGTTGATCCGACGCAACCGCACCACGGGCGAACTCGCCTGCTACCGCTGCTGCTTGCCCCATCCGGTGCCCCTGGCAACCCTGGTGCGGGTCGCAGGATCAAGGTGGCGGGTCGAGGAGACGTTCCAGTCCGGAAAGGGCCTGGCCGGACTGGACGAGCACCAGGTTCGCCGCTACGCGTCGTGGTCGCGCTGGGTCACCCTCGCCCATGCCTGCCCACGCCTTCCTCGCCGTCGTCCGCGCTGACGAACACGCCCGCCGGCCCGCACCGGACAACCTGATCCCGCTCACCTGCCACGAGAGCGCGCGCCTGTTCATCACCCTCATCGCCCAGCGCGTCCACGACACGGCACACCGGCTCCGCCGGTCCCACTGGCGACGCCGTCACCAGGCTCGATCCCGAGCAAGCCACTACCACCGCCAGGCCACAGCCCAGCGTGATCACGATCTGCCGCTGGAGTACTCGGGGACATGAGGGTGGGGCAAATCGCCCAGTGTGCCGAACTGCCGACCGCCCTGTCCCGGAGCTTCAAGATGCCCGACGAAGCCCCTCGGGACCGTTGACACCGTGAAACAGCCCGAGTAGCGTCACTGATCACCAGCTGATAATACGTATTATCAGCGATGGCTTCAGAAGCCTCTGGAGGAGTTTCCCGTGCCAAGGATCACGCAGCGTGACATTGCCCGCCTTGCCGGCGTGAGCCAGGCGGTGGTCTCGCTCGTGCTGAACAACAGGACCGACGCGACGACCCGCATCGCCCCCGAGACCCGGCAGCGCGTCCTCGACGTGATCCGGGAGACCGGGTACGCGGCCGACCCGGTGGCCCGCCGAATGGTGCGTCAGCACAACCAGATCCTCGGCGTGTTCACCTACGAATCGGTGTTCCCGAGCACCAGTGCCGACTTCTACTACCCGTTCCTGCGTGGCATCGAGGAGTGTGCCGAGCAGCTCAGGTGCGACCTGCTGCTGTTCACCAGCGCCCCGGTCACCGACGGGCGGCGCAAGGTGTTCCACGAGAACAACCGGCTACGGATCGCCGACGGGTGCCTCCTGCTCGGCCGGGACATACCGCACGACGAGCTGGCCCGGCTGAATGGCGAGAACTACCCATTCGTGGCGGTCGGCCGACGCGACGACGCGGGAGGGCCGGTGCCCTGCGTGGGTGCGGACTATGCCGCCGCCACCCGGGAGCTGGTCGAGCGGGCCCGGCAGCTCGGGCACCGGGAGTTCGCCTACGTCGGAGCGGGGGAGGGAGCGGAGTCCGCCGACGACCGGATGAACGGGTTCCGCGCCGGTACCCAAGGCAGCGGCCGGCACGAGCGGACAGCCGGCCGGTCCGCGGGGGAGACCCTGGACGCGCTGCTCGCCGCCGGGGTGACCACCGCCGTGGTCGAGGGCTACGACGACGGGGTCGCACTGATCCACGCGGCCCGGGAGCGCGGCATCGACGTGCCCGGTGACCTGTCGGTCGTGGTGACCGGCGTACCGGCCGAGTCGGCGGACGCCGACATCACGTGCACCGGCTTTCGCATTCCGCGTCGGGAGATGGGCTGGCAGTCGGTGGAACTCCTCGCCGCCCTGCTGGAGGACGAGCCGACCACCACGCTTCAGCGGCTTCTGCCGTGTCACTTCGTCGAGGGGCAGACCCTCGGCGAACCGAGAAAGGACCGTTCTTGACTGAGATACGCAGCGATGTGCTGGTGGTCGGCGGAGGTCTGGGCGGCGTCGCCGCGGCGCTCGCCGCAGCCCGCGCCGGCCGGACCGTGGTGCTGACCGAGGAGTTCGACTGGCTCGGCGGGCAGCTCACCAGCCAGGCAGTGCCGCCGGACGAGCATTCCTGGGTGGAGCAGTTCGGCGTCACGGCCGGCTACCGGGCCCTGCGCGACGGCATTCGCGACTACTACCGCCGGCACTACCCGCTCACCGAACGGGCCAGGGCCCGCCTCGACCTGAACCCTGGCGGTGGCTGGGTGAGCAAGCTCTGCCACGAACCGCAGGTTGCGGTGGCGGTCATCTCGGCGATGCTCGCACCGTACCGCGCCAGCGGGCGGCTCACCGTCCTCCAGCCGTACCGGCCGACCGCCGCCGACACCGAAGGCGACCGGGTGACCGCAGTGACCCTGACTCACCGCGACACCGGCGAGAGGGTCCACGCCACCGCCCCCTACGTGCTGGACGCAACCGAGACCGGCGAACTGCTGCCGCTCACCGGCACCGAGTACGTCACCGGCTTCGAGTCCGCCGCCGATACCGGCGAGCCGAGCGCCCCGCAGGTCGCCCAGCCGCTGAACATGCAGGCCGTATCGGTGTGTTTCGCCATGGACCACGTCGACGGCGACCACACCATCGACAAGCCCGCGGACTACGACTTCTGGCGGTCCTACCAGCCCGACGTCTGGGGCGGACGGCTGTTGTCCTGGGGATACCCGCACCCCAGGACGCTGGAGCGCGTCGAGCACGACTTCAGCCCCAACCCCGGCGACGACCCGCTGGCGGTCATCGCCGACCAGCGGGTCAATCCCGGCAACGCCAACCTGTGGACATTCCGTCGGATCGCCGCCCGAGGCACCTTCACCGACGGCGCCTACCCCAGCGACATCACCCTGGTCAACTGGCCGATGATCGACTACCTGGAGGGCCCGGTCCTCGACGTCCCGGACGCCGCCGACCACCTGCGCCGGGCCAGGGAGCTGAGCCTCTCCTTCCTGTACTGGATGCAGACCGAGGCGCCCCGCCCGGACGGCGGCACCGGATTCCCGGGGCTGCGCCTGCGCGGCGACATCACCGGCGGCACCGACGGCCTGGCCCAGGCCCCGTACATCCGCGAGGCGCGCCGGATCAGGGCCGACTACACCGTCGTCGAGCAGGACCTCTCGCTCGCCGTCCGCGGGGAGCGGGGCGCCGTGCGGTACCCGGACACCGTCGGCCTCGGCATGTACCGGATCGACCTGCACCCCTCGACGGGCGGGGACAACTACATCGACGTCGGCTGCAGCCCGTTCGAGATCCCGCTGGGCGCGCTTCTCCCGCAGAGGGTCGAGAACCTCCTGCCCGCCGGCAAGAACATCGGCACCACCCACATCACCAACGGCGCCTACCGGGTCCACCCGGTCGAGTGGAACATCGGGGAGGCCGCCGGCGCGCTCGCCGCCTTCTGCCTCACTCACGGCACCCGCCCCCGCGCGGTCCGGGAGACCCCTGAGCTGCTCTCGGCCTTCCAGGACCAGCTCACCGCAGCCGGCGTCGAGCTGCGCTGGCCCGACATCACGGGCTACTAGGCCTCCATGCACCACCGAGGGAGAACACCATGTTGATACGAAGAGGGCTGGCCACGGTCGCCGCTGCGATGTCCGCAACGCTTGTACTGGCCGCGTGCAGTGGAGACGGCTCGGGGGACGACAGCGGTCCGGTGACCCTGCGGATGACGGTCTGGACATCCAACAAGCCGCACCTGAAGCTCTTCAACGAGATCGCCGCCGCGTACAAGAAGAACCACCCCGAGATCAAGGACATCAAGTTCGACCCGCTGCCGTTCGAGACCTACAGCACGGCGCTCACCACCCAGATGACCGGCGGCAACGCCCCCGACCTCGCATGGGTCTTCGAGACGGACGCGGCCGACTTCGTCAGCTCCGGGGCCCTGGTGCCGCTCGACGACACCCTGAAGCAGACCGGCGGATACCAGTACGACGACCTGCTCCCGAGCACCACCAAGCTCTGGAAGAGCGACGACAAGCTGTACGCGTACCCGTTCTCCACCTCGCCGTTCGGTGTCTTCGTCAACCGCGACCTGCTGAAGAAGGCCGGCCAGAAGACACCGGACCAGCTCATCGAGGCGGGTAAGTGGGACTGGCCGACCGTGCTCGCCCAGGGCTCCGAGGTGCACCGCTCCACCGGCAAGGCCGGCATGGTGATCCGTGACTTCGAATACAAGGACTGGGGCAACCTGGCCACCTTCTGGGGCGGCTGGAAGGCCGAGCCATGGAGTGCCGACGGCAAGACCTGCACCTTCAACAGCAAGCCGATGGTCGATGCGATGACCGCCCTGCACAAGGGGATCTTCGAGGACAAGGCGATGCCGGGCCCCGGCGAGTCCGCCGACTTCTTCACCGGCGACACGGCGATGACCGTCACCCAGATCAGCCGGGCGTCGCTGCTGGAGGGCGCCAAGTTCAAATGGGACCTGGTGCCGCTGCCGGCCGGGCCGAGCGGCGACTACTCGGTGATCGGCCAGGCCGGCATCGGCGTGGTCAAGCAGGGCGGCCACACCAAGGAGGCCAAGGACTTCCTCGCCTACTTCACCAACCCGCAGAACTCCGCCAAGCTCGCCGCCTACTTCCCGCCGCCCCGGGCTTCCCAGCTCACCGCGGAGAACCTGGCCAAGACCAATCCGCTGCTGAAGAACGACCAGCTCGACAGCGTGGTCGTCGGCGGCGTCAAGAACGGTGTGGTCAAGCCGGGCCACGCCGGACAGGCCGAACTCGCCCAGCGGGTCCGCGCCGGACTGGACCCGCTGTGGAAGCCGAACGCCGACGTCAAGGGCGTTCTCGGCGACCTGTGCGGCAGCATCTCCCAGCTGCTGGAGAAGTGACCATGTCCGTCTCCCCGCGAACAGCGGTGGCGGACCCGCTCTTGGGCGGG
>NZ_JBCEWQ010000060.1:0-48102 GCF_038448545.1 Streptomyces sp. CLV115 | reverse complement strand
GTCCCCGCCGGGGCCACCCCCGCCATTCGGTCGGGCGTGGCCTCCACGCCCGAGCCGCCGTCGTCGGGCTGGGCGCGGACCGTGGTCATGGAACCCGGGCAGTACGCGATGGCGAAGAGGGTCACCACCGCGGCCGGGGACGCCGCGCTCAACCAGCTGCTGACGGTCTCCGGGGCCTCCCTCGCCGTCTACTCGGCGCTCTCCGTCGCGCTCGCCTGGTGGATGGCGGGCCGGGTGCTGCGGCCGGTCGGCGTCATCACTGCCCGCGCCCGCCGGCTCTCCGGCAGCAACCTGCACGAACGCCTGGCGCTGAAGGCCCCGCCCGGCGAGCTCAAGGAACTGGCCGACACCTTCGACGGGATGCTCGACCGGATCGAGGAGCTGGTCGCCGCCCGGCAGCGGTTCGCCGCCAACGCCGCCCACGAACTGCGCACCCCGCTCGCCGTGCAGCGGGCCGCGGCCGAGATCGGCCTCGCCGACGACCCGCCGCCCGAGAAGGTCGCCTGGATCCGGGACAAACTCATCGACACCGCCGCCGACAGCGAGCAGCTCATCGAGGGACTGCTGCTCCTCGCGGTCTCCGACGAGGGCCTGCGGCGGCGCGAACGGGTCGCGCTGGACGCGGCCGCCGTCACGGTGACCAAGGCGCTGGAGCCGGAGGCGGAGAATCGGTCCATCACCATCGAGGCGGAGGCCCGGCCGCTGCCGGTGGAGGGCGACCCGGTCCTGCTGGACCATCTCGTGCACAACCTGGTCGCCAACGCGCTGCGCCACAACCACCCCGGCGGAACGGTACGGGTCCGGGTGGGGCCGGGCGGTCTGGAGGTCGCCAACACCGGGCCGGTGGTGGACCCGGCGACCGTGCCGCTGCTGTTCGAGCCGTTCCGCCGGGCGCAGGCCCGCCGCCACGCCCCCGGTGAGGGGGCCGGCCTGGGGCTGTCCATCGTGGCGTCGATCGCGAGGGCGCACGGCGGCGGGGCGAGCGCGACGGCGAACCCGGGAGGCGGTCTGACGGTCCGGGTCGTGCTGCCGGCCTGCCCGTAGCCGCCGGCGTGTCCGCGGAGGGGAGCCGGGGGCGGCCGACGGCCCGGCGCGATCAGCGGCGGTAGAAGATCCGGTCCCGGTACTCCGTCATGACGCGGCCGTTCCACTCGTGGCCGCCGTCGACGTTGCCCGAGCGCAGCAGTGGCGGCTCGATGCCCCGGGCGACCAGCTGCTCCGCGGCGGCGGCCATCATGGCCTGCATCAGCGCGCTGGTGACGACCGTCGACGCGGGGGCGAAGGGCGCCTCGATCCCGTCGAGGGTCAGCTCGGCGTCGCCGATGGCGATCTTGCTGTCGAGCACGATGTCGCAGTGGTCCCGCAGAAAGCCGCCCGAGGTGTGCCGGGAGCGGGTGCCGTCCGCGTACGCCACCGAGGTCACGCCGATGACCTTCAGGCCGAGGGCCCGTGCGTTCAGCGCCATCTCCACCGGGAGCGCGTTGCGGCCGGAGAGCGAGATGATCACGAGGACGTCGCCGGCGGTGGCGGGGCTGGAGTCGAGCACGGCGCCCGCCAGTCCGTCGACCCGCTCCAGCGCGGAGCCGAGCGTCGCGGGCACGACGTCGACGCCGACCGTTCCGGGGACGGCCAGCAGGTTCATCAGGGCGAGGCCGCCGGCCCGGTAGACGACGTCCTGCGCGGCGAGCGAGGAGTGTCCGGCGCCGAAGGCGAAGAGCCTGCCGCCCGCTTCCACGGTGTCGGCGATCGCGGCACCGGCGGCCGCGATGTTGCCGGACTCCTCGTCGCGTACCCGCTCCAGCAGGCCGATCGCTGCGTCGAAGAACTGACCGGCCAGCTTGCTGTCGCTCATCGAGGAGGCCCTTTCCGGCGGGAAGAAGTGTTCATGGGTGTCCGTGCCGCCGATCACGTTGCGGTCTGGACCAGTGACATGTCAATACCGCCTGCCGGGCTGCGGCGTCCGGCGTTCGACCGGCCCGGCACGGTTGTCGGCGGTATGCGTCAGAATTGGAGGAGGGCCAGCGCACAGCGCTTACGACGTTTTCCTGTCACAGCATCGAGGGGCACGAATGTCCGGACTGATCGACACCACGGAGATGTATCTCCGCACCATCCTCGAACTCGAAGAGGAAGGCGTGGTCCCCATGCGCGCCCGGATCGCGGAACGGCTGGACCAGAGCGGTCCGACGGTCAGCCAGACGGTGGCGCGGATGGAGCGTGACGGCTTGGTGCGGGTCGCGGGCGACCGGCACCTGGAGCTGACCGACGAGGGGCGCCGCCTGGCGACGCGGGTGATGCGCAAGCACCGGCTCGCCGAGTGCCTGCTGGTCGATGTGATCGGCCTGGAGTGGGAGCAGGTCCACGCCGAGGCGTGCCGCTGGGAGCATGTGATGAGCGAGGCGGTGGAGCGGCGGGTGCTGGAGCTGCTGCGTCACCCGACGGAGTCGCCGTACGGGAATCCGATCCCGGGCCTGGAGGAGCTGGGCGAGAAGGCCGAGGCCGACCCGTTCCTGGACGAGGGCATGTTGAGCCTGGCGGAACTCGACCCGGGGGCGGACGGCAAGACGGTGGTCGTGCGCCGGATCGGTGAGCCGATCCAGACGGACGCCCAGCTGATGTACACGCTGCGGCGTGCGGGTGTGCAGCCCGGTTCCGTGGTCAGCGTGACGCAGTCGCCCGGCGGGGTGCTGGTGGGCAGCAGTGGTGAGGCGGCGGAGCTGGACACCGAGGTCGCCTCGCACGTGTTCGTCGCCAAGCGCTGAGTCCCCGGCTGCCGAGTGCCCGGTCGGCGACTGCCCCGCCGCCGGGGCCGGCCGTCGGCCGGGCTCCCCGGGCGGATGCCGTCGAGGGGCGCCGGCCGGGGGTGCGGCGGGGCCGGTGTTCTCCGGCCGGATTCCCGCCGCCGGGGCGCTGCTTGGCCGGATGTCGTTGCCGGGGCGCCGCCGGCGCGTTGAAGCGGGGCGTCCGCTCAGCGATTTTCCGTCCGGAAGTGCAGCGCCCGGACGGATCGCGTGCCAGGCTGTGGCTGAGGCATACCTGAGAGTGTCGGCCAACTGGTCGCGCGGTCGGGGAGGGAGCAGGTGCATGCGCCCGTCGTTTTCGCATGTCCGGTACGTCCGGCACGCGCACCGGAAGGTGGCTGCCGCGGTCCCGGCCGCCCGCGCATCGCGTGCCCGTGCCCATGAATCGAACATTTTCGCTGAATCGCACGCCGCCGCCCGGGGGACCGGTGCCGGCGCCCGCCGATGCGCATCGCCGCCGGCGGCTCCCCGGAAGACAGAGGGCCCCGGCGCCTCGCGGCGCCGGGGCCTGTCCTCCCCTGCTCTGACCTGGAGCCCCGAGCTCTCAAGGTCAGTCCCCACGGGCCCTCATCCCCGAGTGGCCCGCCTCCCGGAGAAGGTCTCCCCGCCGCCGCCTCGGTCAATCCTTGGGGCCGGTCACTCGAACGAGCGGTGTTGGATGGCAGATCCCGGTTTTCGAATACAAGTTCGATAGTCTGGCGTGACGCGACCACGCGGTGATCAAGGCTGTGATCAAGCGGCGATCGAGGACCAGAAGGGGGTGCCAGGACATATGGTGCGGCGCATCGATGTGACCGGGACCGACGGCTTACGCCTCGCGGCCTGGGAGTTCGCCGACCCGCCCAAGGGGCGCACGGAGGGCGAGCGCGCCCCCGGGGTCTTATTGCTCCACGGCCTGATGGGCCGGGCCGCGCACTGGGCCCCGACCGCCCGCTGGCTCGCGGAGCGGCACCGGGCCGTCGGCCTCGACCAGCGCGGGCACGGCCGCAGCGACAAGCCGGCCGAAGGCCCGTACACCCGTGACGCGTACGTCGCCGACGCCGAGGCCGCGATCGAGCAGCTCGGCCTCGCCCCCGTCACCCTCGTCGGGCATTCCATGGGGGCGCTGACGGCCTGGCAGCTCGCCGCGAAGCGCCCCGATCTGGTGCGGGCGCTGGTCATCTGCGACATGCGGGCCTCCGCGCTCGGCGCGGCCTCGCAGCGGGAGTGGGAGGACTGGTTCAAGTCCTGGCCGGTGCCGTTCGCGACGCTCTCCGACGTACGGAAGTGGTTCGGCGAGGACGACCCCTGGGTGGAGCGGCCCAACCCGGCCCGCGGCGAGTTCTTCGCCGAGGTGATGGCCGAGCGGGCCGACGGCTGGCGCCCCGTCTTCTCCCGCCGCCAGATGCTCCGCTCCCGCGCGACCTGGGTGTTCGACGCGCACTGGGAGGAGCTGGCGCAGGTCCGCTGCCCGACCCTGGTGCTCCGCGGGCTCGACGGCGAGCTGGGCCGGGCGGAGGCGCAGGAGATGGTCCGGGTGCTGCCGCGCGGGCAGTACGCCGAAGTGGCCGACGCCGGCCACCTCGTCCACTACGACCAGCCCGAGGGCTGGCGCGCCGCGGTCGAACCCTTCCTGGAGCAGTTCGCCGAGGACCCCCGGGAGGAGCGCGAACCCGTCCCGTCCTGACCGGGGGTGCGACGGAGCGGCGCGGCCGGGCCCGCGGGTCCGGCCGCGGCCGTCCTCAGCCCTTGCTGACCGCCGCCAGGATCTCCGGGAGCCGGTCCGCCGTGCGCGGGGCGGCCACCCGCAGCCCCGCCCAGGAGATCAGCGCCCCGTACACCGCCCCCACCGGCAGCAGCAGCCACAGCCACTGCTCGTGGTCCGCGACGTGCAGCCAGATCGTCGCCGCGATCGCCGGCGCGCAGAGCAGCCCCGCCGAGACCATGCCGCCGAAGATGGAGATCCAGGCGAGCCCGGCCTGCCCCGGCGCCACGTTCTTGAACGCCCCGTCCTGCGGGATCGAGTACGGGAAGTTCGCCGACGCCACCGCGCCCGTCGCCAGCATGCCGCCCAGCAGCGCGAACGACAGCCCCATGACCTCCGGCAGCGCGGCCCAGTCGTCGAGCACCGCGGCCGTCACCACCGTCACCACGATCGTGTAGGGCAGCGTGATCAGCAGCAGCGCCAGTGCCCGCGCCCGCAGTTCCAGATAGGCGTCACGGGTGGAGGAGATCGTCAGCGCCACCATCCAGAACGCCGAGGTGTCCTGTCCGAACTGGTTGTACATCTGGATGCCGAGCATCCAGGCGGCGAAACAGGCGAAGTAGACCGAGCCGGTGCCCTGGAGCGCGTTGAGGATCGGCACGATCAGCCCGATCGCCAGCGCCGTGACCCAGGCGGCCTTGGTCTTCGGATCGCGCGCGATGTACCGCAGGCTGCGCTCCATCACCGTCCCGGTACGCCCCTGCGGCAGCAGCGAGGCGAGCCCGGAGCCGCCCTTGCCGGCCTTCTCGCGGCCCGGCCCGGCGGCCGCCAGGGTCGAGCCGTCCGGGGTCGTCATCAGCTTCACCAGGCTCCGCTGCCACAGCCACAGCAGCGCGACCAGCGCCGCGACGGAGAGCAGCAGCTGTGCGAGGGCCGGGCCGTACGAGCCCCGCGACGCCGAGTCCACCGCCCCGATCGCCGAGGCGGGCGGCAGCCAGCGCACCACGTCGGCGACCGGGTCGAGCGCGGACAGCCCGCCCGCCCGGCCGAGCCGCTGGGCGCCGAAGTTGACGACCTGGAAGCCCACCGCGATCACCAGCCCGCTGAGCACCGCGAGATCGCGGCCCTTGCGGGACGTCAGCAGCCGGGTGTTGGCCGTGGCCACCGCCCGCGCCAGCGCCACGCACACCAGCAGCGCGAGTGGCGCGGCCACCACGGCGAACACCGCACCGGCCGCCCCGCGCGCCACCGCGAACACCGATCCGGCCGTCAGGCAGAGCGTGAACAGCGGACCGATCCCGACCAGCGAGGACGCCAGCAGCGCCGAGATCAGCGGGCGCGGCCGCAGCGGCAGCATCACCAGCCGGCTCGGGTCCAGAGTCTCGTCACCGCTGGGGAAGAACAGCGGCATCACGGTCCAGCCGACCGCCAGCACCGCCGCCAGCAGCACCACGAGGGAGCCGGTGTGGGCGTTCCCGCGCAGCGCGATCAGCCCGATCAGCTGGCCCGCGGCGAACAGCAGGGTGACGACGACGGAGGCGATGTACGCGGCCCGCCGGCCGGCCGACTGCCGCAGCCCGTTGCGCAGCAGGGTCAGCTTGAGCCGTACGAAGACCGGGACGAGGTTCTCGTTCGCGGCCCGTCCGGGGGCGGTGCCCGCGGGGGCGTCGAGCACGCTCATCGCTTGCCGCCCAGCCAGTCGAGGGAGCCGTCGGTGGCGCGGGATCCGGCGCCGACGAGTTCCAGGAAGGCGGTCTGCAGCGAGGGCGCCTCGCCGCGCACCTGGGCCAGGGTGCCCTGCGCCCGGATCCTGCCCGCCGCCATGACGGCGACCCAGTCGCAGAGGGACTCCACGAGCTCCATCACATGGCTGGAGAAGACGACGGTCGCCCCCGAGCGGGTGTACCGCTCCAGGACCTCGCGGATGGTCTGCGCCGAAACCGGGTCGACGCCCTCGAACGGCTCGTCCAAGAACAGCACTTCGGGGTTGTGCAGCAGCGCGGCCGCGAGCCCGATCTTCTTCCGCATGCCGGTCGAGTAGTCGACGACCAGTTTGTGCTGGGCGCCCGCGAGATCGAGCACGTCCAGGAGCTGGGTGGCCCGCTTGTCCACCTCGGCGCCGGGCAGCCCGTGCAACCTGCCGGTGTACGCGAGGAGTTCGCGCCCGGAGAGCCGCTCGAAGAGCCGCAGCCCCTCCGGCAGCACGCCGATCCTGGACTTCACCTCGACCGGGTCGCGCCACACGTCGTGGCCGGCCACCTCGACCTTGCCCTGGTCGGGCCGGAGCAGTCCGGTGACCATCGACAACGTGGTGGTCTTGCCCGCCCCGTTGGGCCCGACCAGACCGATGAACCTGCCCGCGGGCAGCTCCAGATCGATCCCGGCCACCGCGGTCTGTTCCCCGAACCGCTTCCACAGCCCCTGTACGCGAACGGCGGGCGCCGCCCCACCGGCTCCGCCCGCCGCGTCCGCTCCGTCCGCCCGTACCGCTCTGTCGGTCTCTGCGCGGTCACGCATGTTTCCTCTGCCTTTCGGTGGCCCCGTGTTCCGGGACCAGCCTACGAAAGGGTGTTCCGTCAGAGGCGGGTCCGCGCATCGGCCGCTTCCCTGGCGCAGGCGTAGGCGAGCGGGCTGATGAGCTCCTGCACGTCCGGCAGCCAGCGGTTGGCGGGGGTGGGGCGGCGCGCCCACTGCACCGCGCCGAGCCCGCCGACCCGGGTCGGCGGGCCCGTGACGTAGTGGCCCTCGCCGCGGGCGACCAGATCGATGGCGGCGGCCCGCCAGCCCAGCTGCCTCACGAGGCCGTCCGACCTGGCCGCCGCGCCCGGCAGCACGAAGAAGAACATCCGCCGGTCGGGGCCGCAGGTGACGGGGCCCAGCGGCAGGCCCATCCGCTCCATCCGGGCCAGCGCCAGGAAGCCGGCGGACTCCGGTACTTCGATCGCGTCGAAGCTGCGGCCGGTGGGCAGCAGGATCGACGCCTTCGGGTGCCTGGACCACATCCGGCGGGCCGCGGCCCCGCTCCCGGTCGCCTGGCCCGCCCAGTCGGGGCCGGTGGGATGGGCACCGGGGGCGGCGCAGTCGGCAGCGTCGCAGGAGCACCGCTCGGTCCCCTCCGCCGCCTCCAGCCAGGTGCCCGGGCACACGTCCCAGTGCCGCTCCTCCGCGTACCGCACCGCCGCGTCGAGCAGTTGCTCGCCCCGCTGCTGGGGGACCTTCGCGGCTTCCATGACTCCGACGGGCTCTTCGACTGCGATGGGCTCTTCCACGCTCAGCACAACTACGGCCAACACTTGGGGTTACGGGCGTGACGGGTGCGGTCCCGGCGTATCGATCCGGCATACGGGGCGCATGGATGCATGGGCGGGGGCGCGCGTGAGGCGGTGCCGGGCAGGGCGGGTAGCCACATACGGGCAACCGCCGGACCGCCCCTGCGCGGGTCCGGAACGGTCGGCCTCTGTCATATGCCGACATGAATGACAAGGAACAAGACGCACGTGACGAACACGATGAATCTGTGCATTTTCCGCGTATTCGCCGGGCAGTGATCGGCTCAATGATCACTGCGGCCTCAGGGGGAAACATGGCAGCCAGGCCTCTCGTCGCACGCCAGCCGAACGAACGGCTCCAGGCGCTCATCCAGGAAGCCGGATGCTCCAACGCCGGCCTCGCCCGCCGCGTCAACATGGTCGGCGCGGAACGCGGGCTCGACCTGCGCTACGACAAGACGTCCGTGGCCCGTTGGCTACGCGGACAGCAACCACGCGGCAGGGCACCGGGAATCATCGCCGAGGCGCTCGGCCGCAAGCTCGGCCGTACGGTCACGATCGACGAGATCGGGATGGCCAACGGCAAGAATCTGGCGTCCGGCGTCGGCCTCCAGTTCGCCCCGACCGTGATCGGTGCGATCGAGCAGGTCTGCGAGCTGTGGCGCAGCGATGTCGGCCGCCGGGACTTTCTGTCCGGTTCGGCGGTCGCCTCCTCCGCGCTCGTCGAACCCAGCCGTGACTGGCTGATCACCGGCGCCGACCCGCAGGTGGCACGGGCCGCCGGGGCCCGTGTCGGGATGCCGGACGTCGAGGCGGTGCGGGCGATGACGACCGCGCTGATCGATCTCGACCACCGGTTCGGCAGCGGCCACGTCCGGCCGGTCCTGGTGCACTACCTGAACAGCGTGGTCTCCGGGCTGCTCTCCGGGGCGTACCGGGAAGCGGTCGGCCGGCAGCTGTTCGGGGCGGTCGCCCGGCTCACCGAACTCGCCGGGTACATGGCGGTCGACACCGGTCAGCCGGGGCTCGCCCAGCGCTACTACATCCAGGCGCTGCGGCTGGCCCAGGCGGCGGGCGACCGGGCGTACGGCGGTTATGTGCTGGCCGCCTCGATGAGCCATCTCGCCGCGCAGCTCGGCAACCCCAGGGAGATCGCCCAGCTGGCCCGGGCCGCCCAGGAGGGCGCGCGCGGGCGCGTGACACCGCGGGCGGAGGCGATGTTCTACGCGGCGGAGGCGCGCGGCCACGCACTGCTCGGCGACGCCCGCTCCTGCCAGGCGGTGACGGGCCGCGCGCTGGCCGCCATGGAACGGGCCGAACCGGGCACGGGCGACGACCCCGACTGGATCGCCCACTTCGACCGCGCCTATCTCGCGGACGAGCTGGCGCACTGTCACCGGGACCTCGGCCAGGCGGAGGCCGCCGCGCGCCGCGCGAAGGAGTCGCTGGCCGGCCACCCGGAGTCCCGGACCCGCCGTCGCGGCATCGGCCTGGTGCTGCTGGCCACGGCCCAGGTCCAGATGCGCGAGGTGGAGCAGGCCTGCCACACGGGCACGCGGGCGATGGAGCTGCTGGGGTCGGTGCGCTCCAGCCGGGGAGCGGAGTATCTGGACGATCTCCAGCAGCGGCTGATCCCGTACGGGGACGAGTCGGCGGTGCGCGAGTTCGGCGCCCGGCTGGAGCTCCAGGCGGCCTGACCGGGGCCGGGGAACGGGGGCCCGGCCGGCGGGTGCGTCAGGGCGCTCCATTAACTGCGTCTTGAGGGCGCCGAGTGTTACAGCGTGCGTGAAGGGCTGGTGAGTGACAACACACGCTTGGCGAACGGCGGCAACCACCCGATAGCGTGAGCCGACGATTCCGTAGGTTTACACGTAGGAGTCCCGGTGACGCAGAGCGGTCAGGGTGACGAGCAGCAGCTCCCTGCTGTACGGCCCACGCACGAAGGTGTCGTGCTGCCCGCGGGTGGCGGCGAGCCCTGGATACCGGGGGGCCCCGCGGATCAGGCCGCCCCGGCGGGCGGCCAGCCGTGGGGGCAGCCCTGGGGGCCGCAGGCGGCGCACCAGGACCCCTCGCACCAGCCCCAGGGCCAGGGCCAGGGGGCTTACGGTCAGGGGCAGTACGGCCCCGGGCAGCCGGGGCAGGGACAGTACGGGCAGCCGCCCGCCCCGCAGCATGCCCAGATGCCGCAGGCCCAGCCACTGCCCCCCGTACAGCCGCAGCAGATGCAGCAGCCTCAGCAGATGCAGCCGCCACAGATGCAGCAACAGCCGCAGCCGCAGCAGTCGTTCGCGCAGCCGTTGCCGCCCGAGGCCGTGCCCGGGATGAGCATGGGCGGCGACGCGGAGGCCACGCAGTACATCGCACCGGTGCCCGGTGGGCCCGGACCGGGCGGGCTGCCGCCGGAGAGCCCCGCCGAGTCGACGACGTTCCTCGGCCACGGGATGCCGCCGCAGCAGGCGTACCAGCAGCAGCCCGGCGCCGGCGGTGACGCCGAGGCGACCCAGTTCATCCCGCCGGTCCCCGGCTCCACGCCCTACGGCATCAGGCCCGGCGCCCCGGGCGACCGGCAGCCGCCCGCCGAGTTCGACAACCTGTTCCGCAACGACGAACCGGCGGGCGCCACGCAGCAGATGCCCCGGCTCGACCCCGGTCGGCAGGCCGGTCAGCACCCGGGCGGACAGTACCGGGGTGCCCCGCAGTACCAGGGCGCCCCGCAGGCGCAGCAGCCCCCGCAGGCCGGGTACCAGCCGGTGGGCGAGGAGCCGCAGCCGCCGCGCAGGAAGCGGGCCCACGTCACGCTGATCGCGGCGGTCGTGGCCGGCTGCGCGGTGGTCGGTCTCGGCGCCGGTGCGCTGCTGAGCGGCGGCGACGACAAGGGCGAGGACGACAAGCAGCCGGTCGCCGCGGCGAGTTCACCCGCCGGGAAGGAGCCCTCCACGCAGGCGGCGGCCGACCCGGCGAAGCCGCAGGCCGAGGCGCTCGACAAGCTGCTGGCGGACAGCAACAACAGCCGCGCCGCGGTCATCGGGGCCGTCGAGAAGACCAAGAACTGCACGGATCTGGACCAGGCCGTGACCGATCTGAAGGGCGCCGCCCAGCAGCGCCGCGATCTGGTGACCCGGCTCGAAGGACTGTCCGTCGACAAGCTGCCGGACCACGCCCGGCTGACCGCCTCCCTCACCAAGGCCTGGCGGGCCTCCGCCGCCGCCGACGAGCACTACGCCGCATGGGCCGCGCAGGCCAAGCACGGCAAGAAGGTGTGCAAGCACGGGAAGGCGCGTACGACCTCCGAGACTCAGCAGGCCACCGTGCAGAGCGGCGAGGCGAGCAAGGCCAAGCAGCAGGCGTCCGGGCTGTGGAACTCGATCGCGACGAAGTACGGACTGACCCGGCGGGCGGCCACGCAGCTCTGAGGGACCGCCCCGCGGCGCCCGTCCGGCGGATCCGGGCCGGCGCCGCGGGTCAGCTCCTCGCGCTGGCGTCCGACAGAGTCTTCGAGACGTCCATGAAGCCCTTCCGGTCCGCGACGAGCCGGCCGTTGCGCACCACCTGATACGTCACCCTGGTGTTGACGATCCGGGGGTACGAGGACGAGCCCAGCACGTCCGTGAAGCCCCAGCGCAGCACCGGGGTGAGGCCGCCGGTCTCCGCCGGGGTGCCCTGGTTGAGGGCGGAGGTCAGCTTCCAGGAAGTGATCTGCGCGGAGTCGACCGACTCCACGATCTTCTTCAGCACGGTGTACGCGATCCAGGTCGTCTGCACGCCCGTGTCGTCCGGGTCGATCCGGTTGTCGCCGAAGGCGTGCTTGCGGATCACGTTCCGCATCGCGTCCCAGCGGGCGTCGCCCGCGTCCGGGTACCAGCCGGTGATGTACGCCCCCTCGAACGGGCTGTTCCGGCCGCCGGTGCTGTCGATCAGCGGCTGGTCGACGCTGCCCAGCACGGAGGAGATCCGGACGTCCCCGTACGACGGTTCGAGCCGCCGGAAGGAGTCGAAGAAGGTCTCCGTGCGCTTCCCGAGCACCGCCGTCACACAGCCGCCGGACGCCCCCGCCGCCTGGAGCGCGGGAGCGGCGGCCTCGTCGTACGAAGTGGCCGACTCGGGTGCCCGGATGTCGGTGGGCGCGGGCCGGCCGGCCTCGGTGAGACCGGTTCTGAGGAGCCAGGCCTGGCCGTCGCCGGGCAGGGTGTCGGGACGGACCACGGACACCCGCTCGCAACCGCGGGACAGCTGCCGGGCGTTGCCCGCCAGCAGGGCGGGCTGGCCGCCGTTGACCGGGAAGGAGATGTAGCTGCTGAACTCCTCGTCGGAAGCGCCGTACCCGCCGATGTAGGGGATTCCGGCGCCCTCCAGCGGCGGCATGAACGCCGTGCCGTGGCGGCTGTACGAGCCGACCACCGCCACCGCCTTCTTCTTGATGGCCAGCCGCGCGCAGTTCGCCGCCCCGATCGAGGTGTCCTGTTCGTCACAGGTGACGACCCGCAGCTTGTGACCGGCCAGCCCGCCGTTGTCGTTGGCCCAGCGGGCGTAGGTGCGGGCCATGGCGGTCATGCCCGCCATGTTCGCCGCGTCCGGACCCGTGCCGCCGCCGGGGGCCCAGGTCACGACGGTGACGGGCTCCCTGGAGACCCCCGTGGCCCCAGGGAGCGCGCCACAGCCGGTGACCAGCAACGCCCCGGCCGCCGCCGCACTTGTGAGGAACTTGTAGGGGCGGGTGAGGATGGGGCGTCGCCGTCCGGTCATGGACACGAACATTTCCGGCCGCGGGGTAACGCCACAGAGTGACCCGCTCAACGCTCAGTGACATCCAGGTGAATTGCGGGGGCCGGTGCGGTCGTCGGAAAAGGGAACGTACGATCGATGACCGTGCAGCAAGGTTCGGAGAACTCTTCCCGTCGCGGCCGTCGCTCCTCCACCATGGGCGGCATGCCGCTGAATGACATGCCTTGGTGGCGCTGGCGCAGCAACGTGCGCTCGGCGCTGCACATGCTCTCCGACCCCGTCTTCCACCACGAGTGCTGGCTGGCCGGCCGGGAGGGGTACGGCGACGTCACCGACGCCGTGTACCGCCTGGTCGAGGACACCTGGCTGGACAACTGGTCCGCCGAGAAGTACATCGGGACGATCTTCCGCGACACCGGCGAGGCCGCTCTCGTCGACGTCGCCGTGCTCCGGGTGCTGCGCATCATGCACCAGGTCGGCGCGGACGCCCCCGTCTCGGCGTATCTGGAGCACCACGGCTGGCAGGAGGCGGTACTGGCCGCCCGCGAGGCCCATGTGCTGCTCGCCGGGAACGACGGCGAGGACCCCGACACACCGCCGCGCTCCCTCGACGTGCTCCGCATCATGACCAGATCTGCCTGATTCACGGCCGGTGTGGCACGCTACGAGGATGACTGTGCCACGGCCTGCCGACGCCGCCCCCGAGCAGTACGTCCTCACTCTTTCCTGCCCCGACAAGCAGGGCATCGTGCACGCCGTGTCGAGCTATCTCTTCATGACCGGCTGCAACATCGAGGACAGCCAGCAGTTCGGCGACCACGACACGGGTCTGTTCTTCATGCGGGTCCACTTCTCGGCGGACGCCCCGGTGACCGTGGAGAAGCTGCGGGCCAGTTTCGCCGCCGTCGGCGACTCCTTCCGGATGGACTGGCAGATCCACCGCTCCGCGGACCGGATGCGGATCGTGCTGATGGTCAGCAAGTTCGGGCACTGCCTCAACGACCTGCTGTTCCGTTCCCGCATCGGGGCGCTGCCGGTCGACATCGCAGCGGTCGTCTCCAACCACACGGACTTCGCCGAGCTGGTCGGCTCCTACAACGTCCCCTTCCGGCACATCCCGGTGACCAAGGACACCAAGGCGGCGGCCGAGGCCGAGCTGCTGGAGCTGGTGCGCGAGGAGAACGTCGAGCTGGTCGTCCTCGCCCGCTACATGCAGGTGCTCTCGGACGACCTCTGCAAGCAGCTGAGCGGCCGGATCATCAACATCCACCACTCCTTCCTGCCGAGCTTCAAGGGCGCGAAGCCGTACCACCAGGCGCACGCCCGTGGTGTGAAGCTGATCGGTGCGACGGCGCACTACGTGACCGCGGACCTCGACGAGGGGCCGATCATCGAGCAGGAGGTCGAGCGGGTGGGCCACAACGTCACCCCGGACCAGCTGGTCGCCATCGGGCGCGACGTGGAGTGCCAGGCGCTGGCGCGGGCCGTGAAGTGGCACGCGGAGCGCCGCATCCTGCTCAACGGCCGCCGCACGGTGGTCTTCGCCTGAGCGCCGGGCACGGAAGGAACTACAGGCGGCTCAGCGAGGCCGCGGCGGAGAGCACGTCGCGGATCGCCTCGCGGTCGCCCTCCTGACCGGCCGCCGCCTCGACGGGCGGTACGCGCCCGGCCACCAGCCGGCAGAACTCCACGCCGTCCAGTGCGACCTGCGCCACGGTGTGCGCGGGGGAGCCGAGCGCGGCCGGGGAGTCCAGCGGGATGTACCAGTCGCCGCCGCCCGAACCCTCGACCTCCAGATGCAGCGAACGGCCCGGCGAACCGGCCGTCACCAGATGACGGGCGGGCCCGGCAAGACCGGTTCTGCGGCGCTCGGCGAGGGCGGCGGGCAGCAGCCGGGCCGCCAGGTCGATCATCCGGTTGAGGTGGGCGGCGGACGGCGCCTCGTACGGATAGTCCACCGCCTCCGCGATGTCGCCGCCGTGCACCCAGCACTCGAAGGCCCGGTCCAGCAGGGCGTCGTGCATCGGGAGGGCGAAGTCCCCGTACGAGACGGAGAGCTCGGAGACTCCGCGGCCGGCGAAGGACACCGTACGGATGAGGGTGTGGCTCTGCGCCCGCCACGGCTCGTGGACCGCGCGCGTGGGCGGCCGCAGCGCGGCGGACCAGTACCGCTCGGTGCGTGCGGTGGGCGAGAGCGGCCAGTCGGCGCCCCGGCCGAGGATTCCGTCGCCGAGCGGCACATCGAGGTCGAGTGCGGTGCCGATCAGTCCGTCGACGGCCATGAGATGGCTGATGACGCCCGCGACCGTGGTCTTGCGGCCGGCCTCCTGCTCGCCCTCGAACCACTTCAGCCGCACCGGGGCGTGCCACTCCGAGCCGCCGATGTCACGGAGCAGCGCGTCGAGCCGCGCGGTCTCCGCGTCGTACGGAGCGGCCCAGTCCGGCACCGGGATGTCGGCCGGGCGGCGGTTCAGACAGGCGTCGATCACCCGGGTCCGCAGCGTCGGGTCGAGATCCAGGCTGCGGTCGGTGTGCAGCAGCCCGACCGCGTCCCGCAGCCGCAGGGCCTCGTCCGCGCAGGCGGCGCACTCGGTCAGATGCGCCTCGACGGCCTCGGTCTCCTCCGCGGAGCAGGCCGCCAGGGCCCATGCGCCGAGGAGCGCCTTGAGGACGCGGTGCGTCAGCACCGGCGGGTCCGACGGGGTCGATGGGGCCGGTGGTGCCACGGCGGTTTCCGGTTCCGGTGCTGTCGGCCGCGGGGTCGTGCGCGGCTCCTCGGGCGGGGTCGCGGGGACGGGCGGGGGCAGGGGTACGGCGGAGAGGTCGAAGTCGTCCGCGGCGGCCCGGGGTCCCGGTATGCGCGGTGCGCCCCGGACCTCGTCGTCGTGCCCGCCGTCACTGCGGCCGTCCGCTCCGTCGTCGGTCACAGGGGCCGTCCGGGTCCGGGCGGCGACATCCCTTCGAGCGGGCGGGTGTGCGCGGTGGAGAGCAGTTGCAGCCCGAGGCGGAGCCGGCGGCGGGCCTCGTCCTCGGTGACCCCGAGATCGGCCGCGGTCTGCCGGTAGTCCCGGCGCTGGACGTACGCGAGCTCCAGGGCGGCGCGCAGCGGTGCGGGCATGGACGTGACGATGTAGTCGGCGCGGGCCGCGACCGTGGCCCGGTGCACCCGCTCCTCCAGACCGCTTCCGTCCTCGTCCGGGCCGTCGGGCCGGCCGTTCTCCTCGCGCAGCCGCCGCACGGACTGGCGGTGCGTGAGCCGGGCCACCCAGGAACGCATCGAGCCCTCCTTGGGGTCGTACGCGCCCGGGTTCTCCCACACGTAGCCGAAGACCTCGCGGGTCACCAGGTCGGCGGCGGTCTCGTCGTCCAGCATCCGGTGGGCCTGGCTGTGCACGAGCGAGGCGAACCGGTCGTAGAGCTCACCGAGAGCCGCCGCCTCACCGCGTGCCAGCCGCTGCTGCATCTTGCGGTCCCAGCGGGGTGGTGCGTTTTTGGCCATGCGACCCCCGACCCTGTTCCCTCTGCTCTGTTCCCCTCGTCACATCGAATGTAGTCGGCGGTGCCAACCATGTGCCTCCCTTTACGGCAAGTACGCCCGCCAAGAGGCCCGGGATGATAGGGAATGCGTCAGTCGGCTCCGGCGGAATCGGACCCGAACCGATCATTTCTGTTCGAATCCGACTGTGCCCGGTCGGGCCGCCCGGTGTTTCATGGGGGTGCGGCTGGGGCAGCCGCGAGAAGGAACGGAAACTTCCGGATCGTCGGAAGCCCCGGAACGAGAGGCCCAGTGGCGTGACACTAGATGTGGCCGAGACCGTGCAGGGCGAATGGACCGTGCTGCACATAAGTGGCGAACTGGATCTGCTGACGGCGCCCACGGTGCGCCAGTCCGTCCATGACGCGGTCGCCGTCGGCCGCCACGACGTGGTGCTCGACCTCTCCGAGGTGCTGTTCTGCGACTCCAGCGGGGTCGGTGTGCTGATCGCCTCCCGCCGGCTGATGCGTTCCTGCGGGGGCCGGCTGCGGCTGATCCTGCCGGCCCGGGGCGCGGAGGAGGGCTCGCACGTCAACCGGGTGCTCGCCGCCCTCGGCGTACGCCGGCTGTTCGAGGTCTACCCCGACTGGGACACCGCCGTCGACGACCGGGCCCGGCCGCTCTCCGCGTGAAGCCGCTCCGGGGCGCCGTCCACAGGGGGCGGCGGCGGGCGGCGACGACCGGGTCGTGACACCGGTGGAGCGCGTAAGTGACATGTGACGCCCTCCGGCGTCGTACGCTCCCCGCATGGACAGCGCAGAGTACGAGCGCAAGATCGCCTTCCGCTTCGCCGCCTTCGACCAGGACGGCAACGGATACATCGATCGCGCGGATTTCAATGCCGCCGCGGCCCGTCTGCTCGCCGAATTCGGTACGACGGCGCGTTGCGACAAGGGCCAGGCGCTCTACATCGGGGCCGAGGCGTTCTGGCAGGGCATGGCGGGCATCGCCGATGTCGACGGGGACCAGCGCGTCACCCGTGAGGAGTTCGTGGGCGGGGCCGTGAAACGGCTGCGCGACAACCCGGAGCGCTTCGCGGAGATCGCCCGCCCCTTCCTGCGCGCGGCGATCGCCGTGGCGGACCGGGACGACCTGGGCACGGCGGACGTGCCCGCCGTGGAACGGGCGCTGCGGGTGCTGGGCGCGGACGCCGGGACGGCACGGATCGCGGCCCGGAGCCTGGACGCGGACCACGACGGCCGGATCGCGGAGAACGAGGCGGTGTCGGCGCTCGCCGACTACTTCACGGTGATCGCCCCGGACACGTAGGACCGAGGGGGGTGCGGGGCGGCCCCCGCACCCCCCTCGTCGGCTCTCAGGCGAACTGCTCCCGCAGCCGGTACTTCAGCACCTTGCGCAGGGCGTCGTTGCGCGGCAGCGCGGCCACCACCTCCAGCCGCTCCGGCAGCTTGTGCACGGCGAGTCCCTCGGTCCGCAGATACCCCGTCAGCCGTGTCAGCGTCAGCGGCTCCGCACCCGCCGGCTGCTCCACGACCGCGCAGACCAGCTCGCCCCGCTCCGGGTCCGGCAGCCCGATCACCGCCGCGTCCCCGACGTCCGGGTGCCGGTGCAGCAGGTCCTCTATCTCCTTCGCGGAGATGTTCTCGCCCTTGCGGATGATGATGTCCTTCAGCCGCCCGGTGAGCACCAGATGCCCGCTCTGCCTGACGTGGCCGACGTCGCCGGTGATCAGGAACCCCTCCGCGTCGAAGGCCGACGCGGTCGCCGCCGGGTCCAGATAGCCCTTGCAGACCGCCTCGCCGCGCAGCCGCACCTCGCCGTCCGTGCCGTGCGGCAGCGGTTTGCCGTCCTCGTCGGTGATCCGGATCTCCATGCCCGCCGGCGGCCGCCCCTCCGTCCCGGCCAGGTTTTCCGCCGTGTCGTCGGGGGCGCCCATCGTGATCATGGGGACCTCGGTCATGCCGTAGCCGTGGGTGAGCCGGACGCCCATCTCCCGGACCACCGCGTGGTAGATCTCCGGCGGCTTCGGGGCCCCGCCGCCCGCCAGCAGCCGCAGGGTGGGGATCGGCTTCCGGTCCGGCACCTTGCGCTGTTCGGCCAGGAACATCGAGTAGAACGCCGTGGAACCGCCCGCGACCGTCACCCCGTGGCGCCGGTAGTCCGCCAGCGCGTCCGGCATCGCGAAGTGCTCCAGCAGCACCGCCGGGAACCCGTACAGCAGCAGCATCACCGCGTAGTCCGGCCCGCCGACGTGGGCGAACGGGAAGGCCACCGAGCCGATGTCGTCGGCCGTCAGGCGCAGTGCGTGGGCCAGGCAGGAGCCGCCCGCGATCAGGCTGCGGTCGGTGTGCAGCACCCCCTTCGGGTCGGAGGTGGTGCCCGAGGTCCAGTAGATCCAGCGCACCCGCGTGCCGTCGCCGGGCGGCGGCGGGAGCACCGAGGGATCGCCGTCCGGCAGCGACGCGTACGCCTCGAACACCGTCACCGGCCGGTCCGCCGTCAGCCGTCCGGCCATCGCGGTGTGGTCGAAGCCGCGCCAGGTGCCCGGTACGGCGAAGAACTCCGCCTTCGACTCGCGCAGCGCGAACCCCGCCTCGCGGTCCCGGTAGAACGGGATGACGGGCGACTGCACGGCCCCGATCCGGGTCAGCGCGAACGACAGCAGCACCGTCTCGATCCGGGTCGGCAGCTGCCAGGCGACGACGCCGGCGGGGCGTACGCCCATCTCCCACAGCCCGGCCGCGACCCGCTTGCCGCGGTCGCGCAACTCGCCGAAGGTCAGGGTGCGGTCGTCCTGGATCAGGAACGGGCGGTCCGGGGTCAGGGCGGCCCGGCGTTCGACGAGTTCCCAGAAGGTGCCCGATGCACCCAGGGCGTGCGCGGTCTCGGTCACGGCGTACCCCTCACAGCTGACGGACAGTCAGATAGTGCGGAGAGCGTAGAGCGCTGCGCCTTGTCGGTCCAGGGGTGCGGGGCTAGCCTGATGGCGACATAAATCTGACGGGTCATCAGAAAATCGCGCGCCGGAGGAGACACCATGACGGAACTGCCTCGGATCGTCAGCGTCGACGACCATGTGATCGAGCCGCCGCACCTCTTCTCGACCTGGCTGCCCGCCAAGTACCGCGAGCGCGGCCCGCAGCCGCTCACCGCCGGCATCGGTGAGCTGGCCTACACGGGCGGCAAGTACGTCATCACGATGGACCCGGACGGCCCGCCCACCGACTGGTGGATCTACGAGGACCTGAAGTTCCCGTACAAGCGCAACATCGCCGCCGTCGGCTTCGACCGCGACGACATGACGCTGGAGGGCATCACCCGGGCGGAGATGCGGCCCGGCTGCTGGGATCCGGCCGAGCGGCTCAAGGACATGGACCTCAACCACGTCGAGGCCAGCCTCTGCTTCCCGACCTTCCCGCGCTTCTGCGGCCAGACCTTCGCCGAGGCCCATGACAAGGAGGTCGCGCTCGCCTGCGTGCGCGCCTACAACGACTGGATGGTGGAGGAGTGGTGCGGCGACAGCGGCGGCCGGCTCATCCCGCTCTGCATCATCCCGCTCTGGGACATCGACCTGGCGGTCGCCGAGATCCACCGGAACGCGGCCCGCGGGGTGCGCGCGGTGACCTTCTCCGAGATCCCCACCCACCTGGGACTGCCGTCGATCCACACCGGGTACTGGGATCCGTTCTTCGCGGCCTGCCAGGAGACCGGCACGGTCGTCAACATGCACATCGGGTCCAGCTCGCAGATGCCCGCCGCGTCACCGGACGCCCCGCCCGCCGTGCAGGCCAGCCTCTCCTTCAACAACGCCATGGCCTCGATGATGGACTTCCTGTTCAGCGGGGTCCTGGTGAGGTTCCCGCGGCTCAAGCTCGCCTACAGCGAGGGCCAGATGGGCTGGATCCCGTACGCCCTGGAGCGCGCCGACGACGTCTGGGAGGAGCACCGGGCCTGGGGCGGGGTGCGCGACCTGATCCCCGAGCCGCCGTCCGTGTACTACTACCGGCAGATCTTCTGCTGCTTCTTCCGGGACAAGCACGGCGTCGCCTCGCTCGACGTCGTCGGACGGGACAACGCCACCTTCGAGACCGACTACCCGCACGTCGACTCGACCTTCCCGCACACCAAGGAGGTCGCCCTGGACCACGTCAAGGGACTGGACGACGAGACCGTCTACAAACTGATGCGCGGAAACGCGATCCGGATGCTCGATCTGGACCTCGACAAGTAGGCCCGCGATGGACCTCGCGTACACCCAGGAGGAGCAGGAGTTCCGGGCGCGGCTGCGCGAATGGCTGGGCGAGGTGCTGCCCGGACTGCCGCCGAGGCCCCGCCCCGACGACTGGCCGGGGCGCCGCGCGTACGACACGGCCTGGCAGCGGATGCTCCACGACGCCGGCTACGCGGGTCTGCACTGGCCCGTCGACGCGGGCGGCCGGGGCGCGACCCCGACCCAGCACCTGATCTTCCTGGAGGAGACGGAGAAGGCCGGAGCCCCGTACGTCGGGGCGAACTTCGTCGGGCTGCTGCACGCCGGCCCGACGATCGCCGCCGAGGGCACCGCGGAGCAGCGGGCCCGCTGGCTGCCGCCGGTGCTGCGCGGCGACGAGATCTGGTGCCAGGGCTTCAGCGAGCCCGACGCCGGATCCGACCTCGCCGCGCTGCGGACCAGGGCGGTGCGCGACGGCGACCACTACGTGGTGAGCGGCAGCAAGATCTGGACCTCGCACGCCGAGGTCGCCGACTGGTGCGAGCTCCTGGTGCGTACGGATCCGGCGGCGCCCAGGCACCGAGGGATCACCTGGCTCGCCATGGAGATGGACGCGCCCGGGGTCACCGTCCGCCCGCTGCGCACCCTCGCCGGATCCACCGAGTTCGCCGAGGTGTTCCTCGACGAGGTGCGGGTGCCGCTCTCGCACCGGGTCGGCGCGGAGAACGACGGCTGGCGGGTCACCATGGTCACCCTCTCCTTCGAGCGCGGTACGGCCTTCGTCGGCGAGGTCGTCGCCTGCCGCCGCACCCTGGACGAGCTGGCCGCCGAGGCGCGGCGCAGCGGACGCTGGGACGATCCGGTCCTGCGCCGCAGGCTGGGCAGGCTGAACGCCGAGTTCCGGGCGCTGTGGCGGCTCACCCAGTGGAACGTCAGCGAGGCGCAGCGGGCCGGCGGCGGGGTGCCCGGCACCGGCGGCTCGGTCTTCAAGCTGCGCTACTCGCACGCCCGCCAGGAGCTGTACGAGGCAGCCGCCGAGGTGCTCGGCGCCGACAGCGCGGACCTGGACCGGGAATGGGTCCTGGACCGGCTGTCCTCGCTCTCGTACACCATCGCCGCAGGCACCTCGCAGATCCAGCGGAACATCGTCGCCGAACGCATACTCGGCCTGCCGAAGGGGCGCTGACGCACTCATGGACTTCCAGCTCTCGGACGACCAGCGGGCCCTGCGGGCGGGGGTGCGGGAACTCCTGGCCGGGCGTTTCGGCAGGGACCGGATGCGGGCGGCGCTCGACGACGGCACGGGCGTCGACCGGGCGCTGTGGCGGGAGCTCGGCGAAGCCGGGTTCTTCGCGCTGCGGCTGCCGGAGGCGGAGGGGGGCGTCGGACTCGGACTGCCCGAATCGGTGCTGCTCTTCGAGGAGGTGGGGCGCTCGCTGCTGCCGGGGCCGCTGATCGCCACCCACCTCGCGGCCGGTCCGGTGAAGGGCGCGGCGCAGGGCGCGACGGTGGTCGCCGTCCTCGACCCGGGGCAGCCGGTGGCGCACCTGGGGGAGGCGGACGCGCTGCTGGTGCTGGGCCGTGTCCGCGAAGCGCCGCGCGCCACACCCTCCGGGCGTACGACGGGCCGTCACGGACACGACCCGGACCCCGGCGACGGGCCGCGGGCGTCCGCCGCGTCGGTGGACGTCACCCGGGTAAGGGACGACGCCGCCCCCGTACGTTCGATCGACCCGTTCACGCCCCTGTGGCGGGCCGAGGACCCGGAGGAGACCGGGGAACTGCTGCCCGGGGGCGGGCGGCTGCGCGAGGAGGGGGCCCTGCTGGCCGCCGCCGAACAGCTCGGCAGCGCCGCCCGGACGACCGAGATGGCCGTCCAACACGCCGGTGGGCGCGAACAGTTCGGATCGCCGATCGGGTCCTTCCAGGCGGTCAAACACCTGTGCGCCGGAATGCTGGTCCGGGCCGAACTGGCCCGCTGCGCCGTCTACGCGGCGGCCGTGACGGCGGACCCGGTGGAGATCGCGGGCGCGAAACTGCTCGCCGACGACGCGGCGGTCCGCAACGCGCGGGACTGCCTCCAGGTGCACGGCGGCATGGGCTTCACCTGGGAGGCAGATGTTCACCTGCATCTCAAACGGGCCTGGCTGCGGTCCGGGCAGTGGCTCACCGCGGCGGCGGCCGAGGAGGTGCTTGCGGGGGACCTGTGCTGAAGCCGGAGTGTTTCCGTGCAGGCTTTCGGCACCCGGCAGCGGGTGAATGTACGGTGCACGGAGGTGACGAACAGGGCCACGAGCCTCACGCTGCGGAGTTACGCAGTGCAGTCGGCGGGCGCGGGGCCGGTCCGCGGCCTTCACGTTCTCTGTCACGGGGTGGAGTCGGTGCCGGGCTCGGGTACGCTCCGTTGGATGCGACAGGAACTGGAACCGGGCGATCCGGAGCTTGCCCCTGCGGTGACTCCGGGTCCGGAGTGGCATCCTGCTCGCGTTCCTGGCAGAAGCGCCGGGAGCGCCCGGGAGGCGGTTCGGGCGACCTCTGCGCGCCTCTGTTCGACTCGCCGCAACGTGCGTCGCACAGTATGCATCACGCGTACTCCTTGGCGCTGGAATATGCCCGAAGCGCTTGTTGCGGTGACTGTACGTCAACCATGCTGTCTCGAAGGGGAATCACGTTCCGTGACCCCGAGGAGGCGCGAGGCGATGTGTCCGCCGGTTCGGATGGTGTGAGCGGTGCAGGTGCTTCAGGTTCAGCTGGAGGTCGGGCCGGATCCCGCGGAGGTCGGGCGGGCCCGTAGATGGGCCCGGTCGAGACTGGTCGGGTCCGGGATAAGGGACGACGAGCCACTGGCCGAGACGCTCATCCTGCTGATCTCGGAGCTGGTCACCAACGCGGTGGTGCACACCGGGTGCCCGGCGGTGCTGCGGATGCTGTTCGGCCTGACCGGCTCGGCCGGTGCGCCCGGGACCGTCCGGGTCGAGGTGGCCGACACCAGCTGCCGCCCGCCGCGGCAGCGCCACGCGGCCGGCGAGGACACCAACGGCCGGGGCCTGGAGCTGGTCGACGGTCTCGCGGACCGCTGGGGCTGGCAGCCGGAGGGCGCGGGCAAGCGCATCTGGTGCGAGGTCGACCGCGGCGCACCGCTGATCCAGCTGCCGCTGAACTCCGGCGCACAGGGCGCCGCGCCCTGCGCGGGAGACCCGGGCCGTGAGCCGCACCAGACGTCACAGGTCATGAAGGGCGCGTCGCGGGCCGTGAAGAACGCATCACAGGCCATGACGAACGCATCACAGAGCATGACGAACTTTGCATAAAGGTTAAAGCAGTCCTTGCGGGCTGCCGTACGGCGCCGGCCGGTCCCGTCACAGGACGGCGACCGGCGCGACCGGGGTGCCGGTCGCACCGACGAACGGCTCCGGCATCGCGGAGAGCAGGAAGGCGTACCGCTCCTCCTGTGCACAGGCTGTGGACAGGGCCTCCAGATTCCAGTTCTGGCCCTGGAGCATGCCCATCTCGACGAGGTCCAGGGCGTGCACCCCCAGCCACAGGTCCTCGATCTCCGGCGGGAAGATCTCGAAGGTCAGGGTGTCGTTGGCGACCGCCGCCACATCGCGCGCGCGGAACCATTCGGGCGTCCGGATCGACAGGCCGGGCGACGGATAGCCGTACGCGTGCTTGTCGCCCGCCAGATACACCTGCACCTGCCCGGTCCGTACGAGCACGATGTCGCCGGAGCGGACCCGCACCCCCGCCAGCTCCTCGGCCGCGTCCAGGTCCTCCGGGGTGACCGCGTGACCGCCGGGCAGCCGGTCCATGCCGTGGGCGCGCGCCACGTCGAGCAGCACCCCGCGCGAGACGATGTGCGGGGCCTTGTCGATCCCGCTGAACTGCGCGCCGCCGTGCGCGGTGATCGTCGCGGCCGGGCGGCCGTTGTAGATCTTCCCCGAGTGCGAGGCGTGGGTGAGGGCGTCCCAGTGGGTGGCCGTCTGCAGGCTCAGCACCGCCGTGTCGTCGCTGGTGGCGACGGTGCCGGGGCCGAAGAGCTCCTGGTTTATCTGAATCATGGTGTGCAGCGGGTTGACCCGTCCCGGGATCAGTCCGCTCTGCACGCCGTCCTGCTGGAGCGGGAGCGCGAGCGGGATCCGCAGACCGCTGCGGACGGCGGCGGCAGCCTCGCGCACCACGGCGTCGGTGATCAGGTTGAGCGTCCCGATCTCGTCGTCGTCGCCCCAGCGGCCCCAGTTGCTGACCCGCTTCGCGATGTCGTGGAACTCGGCCGGCAGTGACATGGCGCCTCCTGGGGCTTGTGCTCGTGGACCTGATGGCCCATAAAATCTAACGGTCCGTCAGAAACCGCGGGAAGGGGCCGGGCATGGGGAACTTCTTGGCAGGCAAGGTGGTGGCCGTCACGGGCGCCGGGCGCGGCATCGGGCGGGCGGTCGCGCTCGCGGCGGCGGCCGAGGGAGCACGGGTGGTCGTCAACGACTACGGCGTCTCCATCGAGGGCGGCGAGCCCAGCAGCGAGGTGGCCGAATCGGTCGTCAAGGAGATCGAGGCGGCGGGCGGCGAGGCGGTGGCGGTCGCCGACGACGTCTCCGCGATGGCGGGCGGGCAGCGGATCGTGGACACGGCGCTCGCCCGGTTCGGCCGGATCGACGGCGTCGTGTGCGTGGCCGGGATCCTGCGCGAACGGATGCTGTTCAACATGTCCGAGGAGGAGTGGGACCCGGTGGTCGCCACCCACCTCAAGGGCACCTTCACCGTCTTCCGGGCCGCGTCGGCGGTGATGCGCAAGCAGGAGGGCGGCGGCACCCTGATCGGCTTCACCAGCGGCAACCACCAGGGCAGCGTCGCCCAGGCCAACTACAGCGCCGCGAAGGGCGGGATCATCTCGCTGGTCCGGAGCGCGGCCCTCGGCCTGCACAAGTACGGCGTCACGGCCAATGCCGTCGCCCCGGTCGCCCGCACCCGGATGTCCGCCAACGTCCCCATGGAACTCAAGGAGATCGGCGAGCCGGAGGACGTGGCGGCGCTCGTCGTCTACCTGCTCAGCGAACGGGCCCGCCAGGAGAAGATCACCGGCCAGGTGTACACCGTCGCGGGGCCGAAGATCGCGGTCTGGGCCCAGCCCAGGGAGCTGCGGGCCGGGTACGTCGAAGGGGCGTGGACCCCGGAACGGATCGCGGACTTCCTGCCGGGGACGGTGGGCACCGACCCGATGCCGATGCTGGCCCGGCTGGAGGAGATGGCCGCGGCGGCAGCCGCGAAGGCGCGTCCCAACGCGTGAGGCCCTGCACGGCGAGCGGCAACGGTCAGGAGACACCGTGGACTTCACCTTCGGACCCGAGGACACCGCGTTCCGCGCGGAGGCGCGCGGCTGGCTGGAAGCGCACCTCGTGGGCGAGTACGCGGCGGCCGCGGGCACCGGCGGTCCCGGCAGCGAGCACGAGGGCGTCGCGGTCCGCCGCGCCTGGGAACGCGAACTGGGCCGGGACGGCTGGATCGGCCTCGGCTGGCAGAACCCGGGCACCGGCCACGGCAACCGCCGGGCGAGCCTCACCCAGCAGGTCGTCTGGGCCGAGGAGTACGCCCGCGCCGCCGCCCCCGCCCGGGTCGGCCACATCGGCGAGAACCTCCTCGCCCCGACCCTGATCGCCTACGGCAGCGAGGAACAGCAGCGGCGCTTCCTGCCCGCCGTGGCCCGCGGCGAGGCGCTCTGGTGCCAGGGCTACAGCGAACCGGACGCCGGATCGGACCTCGCCGCGGTGCGCACCGCCGCCGTGCCCGACCCGGGCGGCGGCCACCGGGTGACCGGGCAGAAGATCTGGACGTCACTGGCGAAGGAGGCCGACTGGTGCTTCGTGCTGGCCCGTACGGAGCCCGGCTCCAGCCGCCACCACGGCCTGTCGTTCCTCCTCGTGCCGATGGACCAGCCCGGCAGGATCGAGGTGCGGCCGATCCGTCAGATGTCCGGGACCAGCGAGTTCAACGAGGTCTTCTTCGACGGGGCGCACGCCGAGGAGTGCGTCGGCGGCGAGGGCAACGGCTGGACGGTCGCCATGGGGCTGCTGGCCCTGGAACGCGGCGTCTCCACGCTCGTCCAGCAGATCGGCTTCGCCGCCGAACTGGGCCGGGTGGTCCGGGCGGCCGTCGACAGCGGCGCCGTCACCGACCCGGTCCTGCGTGAACGTCTCGTACGGCAGTGGGCGCAGCTGCGCACCATGCGCTGGAACGCCCTGCGCACCCTCGGCTCCACCGGCGACCCGGGCGCGCCCAGTGTGGCGAAGCTGCTCTGGGGCGGCTGGCACCGCCGCCTGGGAGAGCTGGCCGTGCAGGTCAGGGGCGCGGCGGCGGCCGTCGGCCCGGACGACTGGTCGGCGAAGGCACCGTACGGACTCGACGAGGCACAGAGCCTGTTCCTGTTCACCCGGTCCGACACCATCTACGGCGGCTCGGACGAGATCCAGCGGAACATCATCGCCGAGCGGGTGCTCGGCCTACCGAGGGAGCCGAGATGAGAGGCGTCGTTTTCGACGGCAGGCGGACCGAGGTCGTCGACGATCTGGAGATACGCGATCCGGGCCCCGGCGAGGTGCTGGTGGCGGTGGCCGCGGCCGGACTGTGCCACAGCGACCTCTCGGTGATCGACGGGACGATTCCGTTCCCGCCGCCGGTGGTGCTCGGGCACGAGGGCGCGGGGGTGGTCGAGGCGGTCGGCGCCGGCGTCCGTCATGTGGCGCCGGGCGACCACGTGTCGCTGTCCACCCTCGCCAACTGCGGGGCGTGCGCCCAGTGCGACCGGGGGCGCCCGACGATGTGCCGCAAGGCGATCGGGATGCCGGGGCAGCCGTTCTCGCGGCGCGGGAAGCCGCTGTACCAGTTCGCCTCCAACTCGGCCTTCGCCGAACGGACCCTGGTCAAGGCCGTGCAGGCGGTGAAGATCCCGGACGAGCTGCCGCTCACCTCGGCGGCCCTGATCGGCTGCGGGGTGCTGACCGGGGTCGGCGCCGTGCTCAACCGGGCGAAGGTGGACCGGGGTGACACGGTCGTGGTGATCGGCACCGGTGGCATCGGGCTCAATGTGATCCAGGGCGCCCGGATCGCGGGCGCGCTGACGATCGTCGCCGTGGACGCCAACCCGGCGAAGGAGGCGGCGGCCCGGCAGTTCGGTGCGACACACTTCCTGACCTCGGCCGACGGGGTGCGGGACATCCTGCCGAACGGCGCCGACCACGCCTTCGAGTGCGTCGGCCGTACGGAGCTGATCCGTACCGCGATCGACCTGCTGGACCGGCACGGCCAGGCGGTCCTGCTGGGCGTCCCGGCGGCCACGGCGGAGGCCTCGTTCCTCGTCTCGTCGATGTACCTGGACAAGTCGATCCTGGGCTGCCGGTACGGCTCCTCGCGCCCGCAGCGGGACATCGCGCTCTACGCGGAGCTGTACCGGCAGGGCCTGCTGCTCCTGGACGAACTCGTCACCACCACCTACCCGGTGGAGGACTTCGACAAGGCGGCGGACGATGCGCACGAGGGCCGGGTGGCGCGGGGAGTACTGGTGTTCTGACCGTCCGGCGCGCGCCCCCTCAGCCGTTCCCGGCGGCCCGGAACGTGCGCCGGTACACCGTCGGGGAGACCCCCAGCGCCGCCTGGAGGTGCTGCCGCAGCGAGGTGGGCGTGCCGAAGCCCGCGTCGCGGGCCACCTGGTCGATCGACAGGTCCGTCGACTCCAGCAGTTGCCGGGCCCGTTCGACCCGTTGCCGGGTCAGCCACTGGACGGGGCTGACCCCGACCTCCTCCCGGAACCGGCGGGTGAAGGTCCGTACGCTCATCGACTCCTGCTGCGCCATGTCGCGCAGCAGGATCGGCCGCTCCAGCCGCCCGAGCGCCCAGGTGCGGGCCGTGGTCGTGGTCGCGAACTGCGTGTCGGGCACGGGGCGTCGGATGTACTGCGCCTGCCCGCCGTCCCGGTGCGGGGGCACCACCGTGCGGCGGGCCACGTCATTGGCGACGGCGGTGCCGTGGTCGCGGCGCACGATGTGCAGGCAGAGGTCGATCCCGGCGGCGACCCCGGCGGAGGTCAGCACCTCGCCGTCGTCGATGAACAGGACGTCCGGGTCGACCCGGACCTCGGGGAAGAGCCGCTGGAAGTGGTCGGCGTGCGACCAGTGGGTGGTGGCGGGGCGGCCGTCGAGATATCCGGCGGCGGCCAGCACGTAACTGCCCGTGCAGATGGAGACCATCCTGGTCCCCGGCCGGATGTGGGTGAACGCGGCGGCCAGTTCGTCGGTGAGCCTGCCCTCGTCGAAGACGGGGCCGAGTTGGTAGCTGGTGGGAATCACCACCGTGTCGGCGGTGGCCAGGGTCTCGGGGCCGTGCTCGACGGTGATCGTGAAGTCGGCGTCGGTGCCGACCGGTCCCGGCGGGCGGACGGAACAGGTCACGACTTCGTACAGACTGCGGCCCTCTTCGTGCGGCTCCTGGCCGAACGCGCGGCCGAATATCCGCTGGGGGATGCCCAGTTCGAAGGGAAGCAGCCCGTCGAGGGCCAGGACGGCTATTCGGTGCGGCATCGGCGGACTCCCTTTCCCCCTAGTGGTATAGACCTCAACCCTGATACATGTCACTCCTGTGAAGGAAAAGTCAGCGGAGCACCCGCGCATTCCCGCCGCCGAACGCGATGATGTACAGCCTCTTTCGCCCGGTTCGTCCTCCGCGCCGCTGATCGGCGGCGGCCGGCCGGACGGTCTCTGGAACCGTAACTTCCGGCTCTTCTTCGTCGCCCGTACCGCGGCGCTCTTCGGCGACGGCATGATCCCGGTGGCGCTCACCGCGGGCCTGCTGGGGGCCGGCCGGCCGCACTCCTCGGTGGGGTTCGCGCTCGCGGCCTGGATGGGGCCGCTGGCGGTCTTCGTCCTCTTCGGCGGGGTGCTGGCGGACCGGTTCACCCCCCGCCGGATGATGATCATCGCGGATGCGCTGCGGCTGGTCGGTGCCTCCGTGCTGGCGTTCTCCTTCGCCACCGGCAACCCCCCGCTGTGGGCGGTGTACACGCTGAGCTCGGTGGCCGGGGTGGGCGCCGCGCTCTTCCAGCCGGGCGTCGCCTCGACCGTGCCCCGGGTGGCCTCGGACGTGCAGCGGGCCAACGCGGTGCTGCGGGTCTCCGAGGCGCTGATGACCATGGCGGGCCCGGCCTTCGCGGGCCTGCTCGTCGGGCTGGCCAGCGCCGGGGCGGTCTACGCGGCGAACGCCTCGACGTTCCTGGTCTCCGGCGTCTGCCTGTTCCTGCTGCGGCTCGCCCCGGCCCCCTCGGACGAGGCGCAGCGCGGCGGCTTCGTCGCCGAACTGGTCGACGGATGGCGGGAGTTCCGGGCGCGGAGCTGGCTGTGGGGGGTGATCGCGATCTGGACGGTGTACGGCTTCACGGTGCTCGGCCCGATGCTGCCGCTCACCGCGGTCGAGGTCACCGAGGCGCACGGCTCGGGGACGTACGGCGTGATGATGGCGGTGAACGGCGCGGGCAGCGTCGTCGGAGGACTGCTCGCCCTGCGGCTGAGACCCCGGCGCCCGCTCGCTGCGGGGGCCGTGGCGCTGACCGGTGTCTGTGTGAACCTGGTGGCGCTGGGGCTCGGGATGCCGGTGCTCGCGCTCGGGACCGGGCAGTTTGTGGCGGGTGCGGCGTTCGCGTTCTGGCTGGTGATGTGGTCGACGACGGTCCAGACCCATGTGCCGCCGGAGGCGCTGAACCGGCTGCACGCGTACGACGTGGCGGGCTCGTTGCTGATGCTGGCGGCGGGCCGGGCCCTGGCCGGACCGGTCGCGGACCGGGTGGGGGCGCCCGAGGTGCTGCTGGCCGGAGCGGTGATCAACCTGCTGGCGGTGGCGGTGCTGCTGGTGGCCCGGCCGATCAGCCGGCTGGAACGGATCCGATGACGGGGGAGGGCGTACCGGTGGCCTCGTCCCGTACGGCCGCGGGGGGCGCCGCGGGTCCGCGTGCGCGCGCGGTCGCGGCCCCGCGGGTACGCGCGGTCGCGGCCGGGGCCGCGGTGCTGACCGTCCTCGCCGGGCTGGGGGTCAGGGCGTTCACGGACGGCGACCTCGCCAAGTACGCCGGGGACGCGCTCTACACCGTGCTGGTCTGCGCCCTGGTCGCCGTGATCGCGCCCGGCGCACGCCCGGTGGTCAGGGCCGGGGCGGCGCTGGCGTTCAGCTGGGCGGTGGAACTGCTGCAACTGACCGGGGTGCCGGCGGACCTCTCCCGCCACAGCACGGTGGCCCGGCTGGTGCTCGGCTCGACCTTCAACGCCCCCGACCTGTTCTGGTACGCGGTGGGCGCGGGCTTCGCCTGGGCGGTGTCGGCGGTGGCCGGTTCCGCGACTACTTCTGCCGGTTGCGCTCCTCGGACTTCTGCATCTCGATGACCTCGAAGACATGGGCGCTGGTCTGCCTGCGCACCGTCCCGGCGACGAACAGGCCCGCGCCGACGACGGACAGGGGAGCGGAGATCCCCAGCACGGTCAACTGCTTCGGCAGGCCGGACTCCACCTCGCACGACCCCGACATGGTCCGGTAGCAGTACATGTCCTGCTGCCCCGACAGCAGGAAGCCCAGCCAGACCCACAGCGCACAGGCCACGAGCAGCAGCACGGCGCCCCAGGTCTGCATCAGCGCGGAACGGTGGTGGAAGTACTGGCGTGCTGCCCACTGCATGGAGTCCCCCGGATCGGTACGCGGCGAGGCCGGCGGGCCCGGCTCCTCGGCCGACTGGAGATCGTACGCGCATCCGGGTCCGTCCGTCCGGGCCGGAAAGCGACGGTCCCGGTGGCCCGATCCCTGCGAACGGTGTCCCTCCGGCCACTCGTGGGAAGGTTCGCCCCGCCCCGATGCTGAGTGACGTGACCCAGACAACCGGAAGCGCCGCCGCCCGGGACGACGACCGGCCGACAGCCCCCGCGACTCCCCCCGTGGTCCCAGCAGTCCCCGCGGCTTCCGCGGCTCCCGCGGTTTCCGGGCGTCCCTCCCGCCGGCGCGTTCACCGTGCCTGGATCGTCGCGGCCGTCACCTTCGTGACGATCATCGGCGGCGCCGCTTTCAACGCCCTCCCCGGCCTCCTCATCGAACCGCTCAACGCGGAGTTCGGCTGGTCGCGCGGGGAGATCGGCCTCGCCGTCTCCATCGACATGGCGCTGTACGGGCTCACCGCACCCTTCGCCGCCGCGCTGATGGACCGCTTCGGCATCCGCCGGGTCGTCGTCGTGGCGCTCGGCGCCGTGGCCGCCGGGGCGCTGGCCGGCGTATGGATGACGGCCGCCTGGCAGCTGATGGTCTACTGGGGCCTGCTCGTCGGTCTCGGCACCGGTGCGATGGCGATGTCCTTCTCCGCGACGGTCACCAACCGCTGGTTCGTGGCCCGGCGCGGTCTGGTCACCGGCGTCCTCACCGCGGCGGGCGCGTCGGGCCAGCTCGTCTTCCTGCCGCTGTGCGCCTGGATCGTCGACCGGCACGGCTGGCGCCCGGCGTCGGTGACCGTCGCGCTCGCCGCCCTGGTCGTCGTCCCGTTCGTCTGGCTGCTGCTCCGCGACCACCCGGCCGATGCGGGGCTGGCCCCGTACGGCGGGGAGTACGTGGACAAGCCGGCGCCGGCGCGCGGGGCGGCGAGGCGGACCGTGCGGGTCCTGGCCGACGCGGCCCGCACCGGACCGTTCTGGCTGCTGGCGGGGTCGTTCGCGATCTGCGGGGCATCCACCAACGGCCTGATCCGCACGCACTTCGTGCCGTCGGCGCACGACCACCACATGCCCATCACGGCCGCCGCCTCGCTGCTCGCCGTCATCGGGATCTTCGACATCATCGGCACGGTCTTCTCCGGCTGGCTCACCGACCGCTTCGACGCCCGCCGCCTCCTCGCCGTCTACTACGCGCTGCGCGGCGTCTCGCTGCTCTTCCTGCCCTTCCTGATGCAGCCCACCGTGGAGCCGCCGATGGTCTTCTTCATCGTGTTCTACGGACTGGACTGGGTCGCCACCGTCCCGCCGACCCTGGCCCTGTGCCGCGAGCAGTACGGGGAGGACAGCGCCATCGTCTTCGGCTGGGTTCTGGCGTCCCATCAGGTGGGGGCGGCGCTGGTGGCGTTCCTGGGCGGGGTGGCGCGCGACGTGTTCGGTTCGTACGACGTGGTCTGGTACGCCTCCGGGGCGCTGTGCGCGATGGCGGCGCTGATGGCACTGGTGATCCGGCGGGTCCGGGAACCCGCGGACGCCGTCGCCGCACTGGGCTGAGGGCGCGGGGGCGGTGGACCGTGGTCGGGCCGCCGGGCGGTGGACCTGGTCAGGCCGTCGGGCGGTGGCCGCGGAGGTGCTCGGCGACGGCCAGGAAGACGTGCAGGTTCGCGATGTCGCTGACCGCGGTGCTGCACCAGGCGCCGGATCCGCCGGGCCCCGCGACGAGGATCCGGCCCGCCGCGACCCGGATCTCCCGGACCTCGGACCAGGGGAGCAGGCCCTTCGCCCTGGCGGTCAGGCCGGTGCCGGAGAGCGAGAGATCCCCGAAGTTCACCGTCTCGCCCGCCAGGACCGATTCCAGGGCCGCCGGCCCCTGGGCCCGGAGGACCGCCTGCTGCATATGGGGCCCCCAGGTCTCGGGGCCCTCGTAGAAGTGTGTGATGGTCGCGTGGTCGCGGCCCGGTCCCACCGCGGAGTAGACGTACTCGGTGGTCGTCGGGATGCCGTTGATGATCTTCCGGGTGATGTCCTGGTAGAGCCGTACGGAGTCCCAGCGGACGACGACCCGGCCGTCGCCGGACTCCGGGTGCACGATCAGCCCGTTCTCGAACAGGTGGAGGCGCTTGGCGGCCTGTCTTCGGCTGAAGTCCGGCGTCCGGCGCAGCCACCAGAGGAAGACCAGGCCGGGTATCACGAACAGCGCCAGGAGATTGATCGTCGTGAAGATGTAGAGGGCGAAGAGCGCCCTGTTCAGACGTTTGGGGGTGAAAGTGCCCTGTAAGGATCCGAGTTGATGGCCGGCGGCCAGTTCGGCGGCTTCGGCCGGCAGGGTGGTCGGTGCAGCTGCCATGGACGTGTCCCCGTGTCCTTGAGTGTTTTCCTGGCGTCCCTCGTGTCGAAGCTAAGACCGGGCGAGGCATTCCACCAGCGACTAGATTGCATGTGAGCCATGCATGGGGGGAATGTGTTCGAGATCGACGCGCTGCGTCTGCTGGTGGCCGTGGCCGAGACCGGATCGTTCACGAAGGCCGCGGTCCGGCTCGACTACACGCAGTCGGCGGTGTCCCGGCGGATCGCCTCGCTGGAGAAGGAGACGGGCGGGCCGCTCTTCGAACGGCTGGCCCGGGGCGTGCGGCTGAATCCGGCCGGCCACGCCCTGCACCGGCACGCGGTGGAGGTGCTCGCGCGCCTGGCGGGTGCGCGGGAGGAGATGGCCGCGATCCGGGCCGGGCGGGGCGGCCGGCTGCGGGTGGGCGCGTTCGCCACGGCCAATGTCTCGCTGGTGCCCGCCGCGCTGCGGGCGTTCGCGCGGTCCAGGCCGGAGGCCGAGATCGTCGTGGTGGAGGGCCGGACCGGCGAGTCGATGCGGCGCCTGGTGGAGGGGGCGCTCGACCTGGCCGTGGTCAGCGACTACCCGTCCGGTCTGCCGCCGGCCGACGGCGTCACGACCGAGGTCCTGCTGGAGGACGAGCTGTTCGTCGTCCTTCCCCGCGAGCACCGCCTGGCCGGGGCCGGGACGGTCGACCTGCGCGAACTGCGCGACGAGACCTGGCTCCAGGACGTCTCCGTCGACCGGCCCATGATGCTCGCCGAGGTCTGCGGCCGGGCCGGCTTCCGGCCGAGGCGGATCATCAGGATCGGCGAGTGGACCGGCAAGTTCGGATACGCGGCGGCCGGACTGGGAGTCGCGCTGGTTCCCTCACTGGCCGCCTGGGCGGTCCCCGCCGAACTCGCCGTATGCCGGCTGGGCGACCTCGCCCCGCACCGGACCGTATACGCCGCACTGCCCGCCACCGCGCCGCTCCCGGCGGCACTGGAGCTCCGGGACCTGCTGTGCGACGCGGTCCCGGGCGGCACCGTCGGCTGAGCGGCCGACGCGCTCACCCGTCGAGCGGCCCGAACCGTCCGAACGTCCCCCGGTGGAACAGCAGCGGATCGGCCCCGTCCACCGCCCCCATCGCCGCGACCCGGCCGACGACGATCAGATGGTCGCCCCCCGTGTGGACGGTCTGGATGCGGCAGTCGATCCAGGCCGGTACGGAGTCCAGCAGCGGCGAACCGGTCGCCGGGGCCGCCTCGTACGCCACCCCCGCGAACTTGTCCGCACCGCTCGCCGCGAAGCTCCGGCACAGCGCGCCCTGGTCCGCGCCGAGGATGTTGACGCAGAAGGCCCCGGCGCGTGCGATGCGCGGCCAGGTCGTCGACGTACGGGCCACCATGAACGTGACCAGCGGCGGATCGAGGGAGAGCGAGGCGAACGACTGGCAGGCGAAGCCGGCCGGGCCCGCCGCGTCGTCCGGGTCGTGCGCGGTCACGATGGTGACCCCGCTGGCGAAGTGCCCCAGCACGCGGCGGAATTCACCCGGCTCCACGGGCGCCCGCTCGTTGTCGGAGACCGCTCGCAGATGCGGGCGCGGCAGTGGATCGACCGGCGCCGGTCCGGCGGTCGTGGCGGCGCCGACGGACCTGAGGTACCGGACGGCGATGGCGGCCATGCCTGCGTGTCCCATCACCCCTCGATTAGAGCTGACGCATCGTCAGTTGTGAAGGGCCGGGGACCGGCAGCTTGGACATGCCTGTGCTCTGCAAGGTACATTGCATTGCATGGAACCAGGTGATCCGAGTAACCGCACTGCGAGCAAGGCCGAGAGCCAGCTCCGCAAGGGGGTGCTGGAGTACTGCGTGCTCGCCCTGATGCGCGACGGGGCGCGGTACGGGGTCGAGCTGTTGCGGGAGCTGGAGGAGACCGGCGCGCTGGCGACCAGCCAGGGCACGGTGTACCCGCTGCTGTCGCGGCTGCGGCGGGACCGGCTCGTCGACACCACCTGGCAGGAGTCCGCCTCGGGGCCACCGAGGCGCTACTACGAGCTGACCGAGGCCGGGCGCGCCGCGCTCGCGGAGTTCACGGGAACGTGGCCCGTTTTCCGGGATGCCGTCGACCACCTTCTCGCGCCGAAGGCGCAACCGCAGGCAGCTGGAGAGACCGGACGATGAACACGAAGAAGTCGCAGAGCGTCGGAAACAACGCCGGGAACAGCACCGGGAGCGAACTGGTCCGGGACTACCTCGCGACGGTCGAGCGCGAGGCGTCGGCGCTTCCCGCCGAACGCCGCCAGGAACTCGTCGCCGACCTCGCCGAGCACATCGAGATCGCGCTCGCCGAGCGGCCCGGCGGCAGCGACCGGGACATCCTGCGCGAACTGGGCGACCCGCGCACCATCGCCGCCACCGCGCTCCAGGAGTCCGGGTTCAACACCGGGGTCCTTCCCGGTGCCGGTGCTGTCACCGGCGCCGGCGCGGGGGAGGCGCCCGGTCGCCGCTCGCCCGCGTGGCTCGTGGTGCTGCTGCCGGTGCTCGCCTTCGGTCTCGGCTATCTCTGGGTACCGCTCGGCTTCGCGCTGAAGGTGGCCGGAGCCGTCGTGCTGTTCAGGTCCCCGTACTGGACGAAGAGCCAGAAGTGGACCGGCTTCGGCCTGACCGCGCTGGCGCCCTCGTCGATGAACGTGGCCTGGTTCCTCTTCAGCTACCCCAACGACCCGTCGCAGGCCGAGTACTGGACGGCGATCGTGGCGGTGGCCGTCGTGACGGTCGCCGGGGCGGGTTGGCTCTGGCGGGTGCGCAGCGGCGCGAACGCCGGGCAGCGGCAGTAGTCCCCGGCAGGGCCCACCCCCGACGATCGTCGGGGGTGGGCCCTGCCGTTCGGCCCGGGTCCGCCGCTCCCGCCGCTCCTAGGTTCACGTTCATGAGACGAGAAACCGGAAGCAGTACCCGTACCCGTACCCGTGCCGCACGGCCGTTGTCGGCCTGCGTCGTGCTGGGCGCGGGGGCGGCAGCCGTCGTGGGGCTCGCGCCGGGCGGGCTGGGTGCGGCCGACGCCGTGGAGGTGACGGGCGGCGCGTCGGCGTCCGCGTACCGCACGGTGACCGGGGCGGTGGCCGACGCGCCTTCCTGGGCGGGACCGCTGCTGGAGACGGCCACCGACGGCACCCTGGTCGTCCTCGGCCTGCTGCTGGTGTGGGTCTGGTGGAGCGCCGTACGGCGCGGGGACACCGGCCTCGCCGCGGGCGCGGTGCTCACCGGCATCGGCACGGTGCTGGCGTACGCGGTGAGCGAGGCCGTGAAGCTGGTGGTGGACGAGGAGCGGCCCTGCCGGGCCCTGCACGGCATCGCGGAGACGGCCGCCGAGTGCCCGCCGCCCGGCGACTGGTCCTTCCCGAGCAACCACGCCACCCTCGCCGCCGGTCTCGCCGTGGGCCTGGCCGTGCTGCGCCCGCGCCTCGCCGCCGTCACCCTGCCGGTGGGCGCGGCGGCGGCGCTGCTGCGGGTCGCGGTGGGGGCGCACTACCCGCACGACGTGCTGGCCGGCGCGGTCCTCGGGGCCTCGGTGGCGGCGGCCGTGCTGCTGGCGTTCCTGCCGCTCGCCCGGCGTGCGGCGTCAGCGATCGGGCGTCGGCTGCGCGGGCGCGACGATTCCGGCCTCGTGGGCGACGACGGCCGCGGCGGCCCGGTTGTCGACGCCCAGCCGGGCCAGGATGGAGCTCACATGCGCCTTGACCGTTCCTTCCACCAGGTGCAGCCGCCGGGCGATCTGACCGTTGGACAGCCCGCTGCCGAGGAAGGCCAGTACGTCGCGTTCCCGGCCGGTGAGCGCACCGACCCGTTCCCGGGCGGCGGCGCGGCGACCGGCCAGGGCGCCCGCGCCCGTCGCCGAGAGATGGGCGACGACCCGGGCCGCGACCTTCGGTGACAGATAGGCGGCCCCGTCGGCCACCGCGCGGACCCCCGCGATCAGTTCCTCGGGCTCGCCCGACTTGATCAGGAAGCCGGCGGCGCCGCCTCCCAGTGCCTGGAGGATGTAGTCGTCCTCCCCGAAGGTCGTGAGCATCACGACCCCCGTCCCCGGCACGGTGCGCCGGATCTCGGCCGCCGCCTCGATCCCGTTCGTCCCGGGCATCCGGATGTCGAGCACGGCGACGGCCGGACGGTGGCGGCGCACCAGCTCCACCGCGTCGCGCCCGTCGGCGGCCTCTGCGACGACGTCGATGTCCGGATCGGTGGACAGCACGGCGCGCACCCCCGCGCGGATCATCGGCTCGTCGTCCGCGATCAGTACCCGGATCACCGCCCGATCGCCTCCCCGGGGCGGGCGGCACCCGCGGCAGCGCCCGGGAGACCGTCCGGCCTCATGGCGTCAACGCCTCCTTGGACATCAGCCGGCCGTCCCGGAAACAGAGCCGGTAGGCGTCCCCGGACCGGTCGTCGAAGCGGTCCGCGGTCATCGCGTAGTACCCGCATGTGATGCCCTCTCCCCTCGGTTCCCCGGCCACCGGCCGCTGTGTGGTCTCGCGGTCGGGCAGCAGCCGCCCGACACTCTCCCGATCCTGGCCCACCCGCAGCCTGGCGTAGTCACCCGGGTCCAGTACGGACAGCCGGGCCGAGCGGATGTCCCAGGCCATCAGCGCCGCGCTCAGCAACGCCCAGGCCACCAGGGGCAGTACGACCGCGACGGCCAGCGCCCGGCGGACCCGGCTGCGGGCGTGCCGGTGTTCCTGGGGCAGCGCCGGGGGAACGGGCCGGGGGGCGGCGGGCGCCCGGTGGACCAGTGCGGTGGGTGCGGCGTGCGGGATCCGTGCGGTGACCGCGAAGCCGCCCCCGTACGGGCCGTGCGTGAACTCGCCGCCGGTCAGCCGTACCCGTTCGTCGAGCCCGATCAGTCCACGCCCGGTGCCCGGAACGCCCTCGGCGCGGGCCGGCGCGGGCGCGGGCCCGTTCTCCACCCGGACCGCCGTCTCCCCGGCCGCATGCGTCACCCGCACGTCCACCCGCGCCCCCGGCGCGTGCTTGGCCGCGTTGGTCAGGGCCTCCCGGACCACCCGGTGGGCGGCCCGCGCGGCCGCCGGGGAGACGGCGCCGGCCTCCCCCTCGACCCGCAGGGCGACCGGGAGCCCGGCGGCCGCGGCCTCCTCGACCAGCCGGGCGACATCGGTGCCGGACGGCTGCGACGCATCCTCGCCCGTATCCTCGCCCGCCTCCTCGCGCAGCAGGCCGATCACCTCGCCGAGCCGCTCCACCGAGGCGGCCGCCCGGGCCCGGATCTCCCCGGCCGCGGCCCGGTGCGTCTCGTCGAGACCGGGGGCCAGCTTGAGCGCACCGGCCGACAGGGCGATGAGGCTGAGGTCGTGCCCGAGTACGTCGTGCATGTCCTGGGCGATCCTGGCCCGCTCACGGGACCGCGCCTGCTCGGCGACGAGCCGCTGTTCGCGCTCCAGCCGGGCCGCCCGCTCCCAGCCGGCCCGGACGAGTTCCTGGTACTGGCGCCAGAAGCGCCCCGCGAACCACGGCAGCATCGCGGCCACCGCCACCACCGCGACGAACCGGCCCGCCATCAGCAGCCAGGAAGGCACCAGGGCCACCGCCACCACGCCACCGGCCAGCACCGCCGCCAGCGCCAGGACCGTGGGCCCGGTCCTCCCGGGCTCCCGCCCCGCGAAGAACGCCGCCACCGCGGCGGGCAGCGCCCACCACATACTGACCGCGCTCAGCCCGACACAGACCGCCGCCCCGACCGCCAGCAGATTGCCCGGGGCGACGAGCGCCCGCCGCACCGCACCGCTCGACCTCACTCGCTCCGCCTCTCCACCCGGACGACCGTACGCAGCCGGACCGCGCCCCGACACTGCCGAAAGTCACCGTTGCCAATTGCCTGGCGCGGGGCGGGCCGGGGCGGCTAGAGTCCACGACGAGACGGTTCGTCTCGTCTCGTATCGCCTCGTAACCGTACTCACGAAGGAGCGGCATCCCGTGCCGAGCACCAGAACCTGGTTCATCACCGGCGCCTCCCGTGGCCTGGGGCGCGCCTTCGCGGAGGCCGCGCTGTCCGCCGGGGACCGGGTGGTGGCGGCCGCCCGCGACGTCGGCCCGCTGGCCGGTCTCACGGAGCAGTACCCGGACCGGCTCCTCGCGCTGCCCCTCGACGTCTCCGACCGCCGGGCCGTGTTCGAGACCGTGGAACGCGCGGCGGCGGCCTTCGACGGCCTCGACATCGTGGTCAACAACGCCGGCGGTCTGCTGTACGGCATGGTGGAGGAGGCCACCGAGAAACAGATCCGGGACCACCTCGACGTCAATTTCTTCGGCGCGGTCTGGGTCGCCCAGGCCGTACTTCCCCACCTGCGTGCGCGCGGCTCCGGGCGCCTGCTCCAGGTCACGTCGATGGGCAGCGGCGGCGGCATGGCCACCGTCGGCTTCTACGCGGCGGGCAAGGCGGCGCTCGACTCGGTCAGCGAGGCGCTGGCGATGGAGGTCGAGCAGTTCGGCATCAAGGTCACCATCATCCAGATGGGCGGCTACGCCACGGGCCTGTTCACCTCCGGCACCACGGCGACCGCACCCGACCCCGCCTACGCCGAACTGCGCACCCGGCTGGAGGAGATGTGGGGCGACGACCTCGGCCCCGACCCGGGCGAGGCGGCCCCCGCGATCATGGAACTGGTCGCCCTGCCCGACCCGCCGCGCCGCCTGATCCTCGGCGCCCGGTCGTACGACATCGTCCAGGAGATGGGCCGCGACCGCGCGGAGCAGTACCGCGCCTGGGAGTCCCTCAGCCGCATGGCGCCGGGCTGAGGGCGCCGGACGGCGACCGCACCCGGTTCCGGGCCGCTACTCCGAGTCGTCGGACCGGCCGGGCGGGAGGAGACATCGAATGACCGGTGTGCCCGACTGCGGCCAGGCCATCGATTCCGACCGGATCGAGGGCAGCGTGACCCTGTTCTCCGAACCCGGCCACCTGGGTTACACCCATGTGGACGGCCCGCACCCGTTCGGTACGGTGCTGAGGCTGCCGGATCCGTTCGACCTGGACACCAGCGGCCTGTCATCCGCGTGACCGCTCGAAGTCCCGGTTGCACCCCGGACGCGCGCCAGACCCCAGGTTGCCCCGGGGGCGCGCCCCAGCCTCCCCGGTGCATGCCCTAGTGACCTGAGTCAGGGATTCGATGGCAGTAGGCGGCGACCTTTTCGAGGATTTCGTCGGCGGTCTTCGTCCAGACGAAAGGCCTGGGTTGGTCGTTCCAGTCGGCGAGCCAGGCCCGGATGTCGCGTTTCGTGGGCCTGGACGGAGCGGTGGACGCCTCGCTTGAGCTTCTTCTGTGTGAGCTCGGCGAACCACCGCTCCACCAGGTTCAGCCACGACGCACTCGTGGGCGTGAAGTGCAGGTGGAACCGTGGGTGCGCCAACAGCCACTACTTGATCTCGGGTGTCTTGTGGGTCGCGTAGTTGTCGAGGATCAGATGCACCTGGAGCCCGGCGGGGACCTCCTTGTCGAGCTTGGCCAGGAACTTCTTGAACTCGATGGCCCGGTGGCGGGGGTGCAGGGAACCGATGACCTTGCCGGTGGCGACCTCCAGGGCCGCGAAGAGAGTGGTGGTGCCGGCGCGGACGTAGCCGTGGCTGCGGCGTTCGGGAACGCCGGGCATCATCGGCAGGACCGGCTGGGACCGGTCCAGGGCCTGGATCTGCGACAGGCCTGCCCCGTCCGGGGTACGGCGGTCCGTGGCGGCCGTACCCCTCAGTCCGTCCCCTAGTAGCGGAGGTCCTTCTGCTCGGGGATCAGGCGGCCGGCGATGTGCAGGTTGCCGTCGGAGTCGAGCATCGCGATGATCTTCTTCGTGGAGCCGTGGTGGGTCGTGAAGTAGACCTTGTCCGCCTCCTGGGAGGAGGAGTGGTTCGTGTTCACGGACAGCTCGATGCTCACCGGGGAGCTGATGAGCACGTCCTTCTTCGGTGAGGTCGGGTAGACCTGGTTCTGCCGCAGCTTGACGCGGCCGTGGGTGTCCCCCTCGTCCCAGTCGGACGCCACGCCGAGGTCGATGTCAGCCATGCGATTTCCCCTCCGGTTCCAGTGGAAGAACTCTGAGGCCGGGCGTCACAAGACATCCCGAACCGGGCCCAGAACCTACACAGTTCGTTCACATGACGGCACCACATCTTGTGGGTATGACTGATTTTCATCCTTCTTCGTCGCGAATTGTCATCAAGGTTCCGGAGCTGTCGAAACGTCCGAAAAATGCCGTGACAAGCCCCCGGCATGGGGGCTAGGCCGTGTTCTTCAGGTCAGCCCGGCCTGATCCGAAAGACACGACCTAGACCCCCCGGTACTTCGGTGCCCGCCGTTCGACGAAGCTCGTCACGCCCTCGTTGGCGTCCTGCGTGGTCATGTTGATCTCCTGGGCCATGGCCTCGGCGGCGAAGGCCGTTGCCCGGTCCGCGTCCATCGACGCGTTGACGAGCTGCTTAGTGAGGGCGATCGCGCGGGTCGGCCCCTCGGCCAGCCGCTGGGCCCACGACCGTGCCGTCGCCGCCAGCTCCCCGTCCGGGACGACCCGGTTGACCAGCCCCAGACGTTCCGCCTCCGCCGCCGGGAGCGAGTCGCCGAAGAACATCAGCTCCTTGGCGCGCTGCGGGCCGATCAGCCGGGGCAGCAGATACGCGCCGCCGCCGTCCGGCACGAGGCCGCGGCGTACGAACACCTCGATGAACTTCGCCGACTCGGCGGCCAGCACCAGATCGCAGGCGAACGCGAGATGGGTGCCGATGCCGGCCGCCGTGCCGTTGACCGCCGCGACGACGGGCTTCTCGCAGTCCAGGACCGCGGCGATCAGACGCTGTGCGCCGAGCCGGATCGTACGGGCCACGTCGCCGGGCACCCGCTCGCCGGTCGCCGGGGCGCCGCGCAGGTCGGCGCCCGCGCAGAAACCGCGGCCGGTGGCGGTGAGCACGACGGCCCGGACCTTCGGGTCGGCGGAGGCCTCGGCGAGCAGGCCGATGACGCGTTCGCGCTGTTCCCAGGTGACGGCGTTCATCGCCTCGGGGCGGTTGAGCGTGATCCAGCAGACGCCGTTGTCAGTGGCGTGGAGTACCAATGAATGGAGCGGGTCGGCGGGCTCGGCCGGTTCGGTGGACTCGGTGATGTCTTCGGGGGAGGACGGCATGGGGCAGCTCCTGGGTGGGCGCGGTGGTGGCGGCAGCGGTCGTGGTGGCGGGCGGCTCGGGCAGTGGTGCGGGCGGTGGTTCGGGCGGTGGTTCGGGCGGTGGTGCGAGCGGTGGCTCGGACGACGGCTCGGGCGGTGGTTCGGGCGACGGCTCGGGCGGTCGGGGGATCGGCGGTCAGCGGCAGACGGCGAGTGCGTCCAGCGCCACCGCGCCCTGCCCCCGCCCGAGCACCATCAGCGGGTTGATGTCCAGCTCGGCGAGGTCGTCGCCCAGTTCCAGCGCCATCCGCTGCACCCGCAGCACGACCTCGACCAGTGCGTCCACATCCACCGGCGGACCGCCGCGCACGCCCTCCAGCAGGGCCCGGCCGCGCAGTTCGCCCAGCATCGAGCGCGCCTGGTCCTCGCCGAACGGCGGCACCCGCACCGCCGCGTCGTGCAGCACCTCGACGAGTACGCCCCCGAGCCCGACCGTCACCGTCGGCCCGAAGAGCGCGTCCTGAGTGACGCCGACCATCATCTCGACGCCCCGCTCGACCATCTGACAGACCAGGATCCCGTCCAGCTCGACGCCCTCGAACCGCGCGATGTCGGTCAGTTCGCGATACGTGTCCCGCACCTGGCTCGCGGAGGTGAGCCCGACCTTGACCAGGCCCAGTTCGGTCTTGTGGGCGAGCCGGGCGCCCGACGCCTTCATGACGACCGGGTAGCCGACCAGGGCCGCCGCCCGGACGGACGCCGCGGCGCTGGTCACCAACTGCTCGCGCGGCACCCGGATCCCGTAAGCCCGCAGCAGCTGCTTCGCCGCGTGCTCGCTCAGCTGCTGACCCGGGCGCATCAGCGCCTGCGCCTTGCGGAACGAGGGCGAGGGCGTGCGCGGCGCCTCGTCGAAGGGGGAACGGTAGGAAGCGGCGAACCGGTGGTGGTCGAGGTAGGCCTTCACGGCGGTGATGCAGTTGCCGAAGGTACGGAAGGTGGCGACGCGGGACGAGCCGAGCAGCGTCGTGCGGTACGCCTCCTCCGTACCGACGGGCGAGCCCCACACCACGCACACCAGCTTGTCCGTGCTCTCCGCCGCGTCCACCAGGTCCTGCGCGAGCCGGTCGCTCATCGGCGGGAAGGGGCCGGTGATCGGACAGATCAGCACCCCGACGTCGGGGTCGGCGAGGATCGCGTCGATGATCTTCCGGCCGCGCCAGTCGCCGACCGGGTGACCACCGTTGTCGACCGGGTTCGCCACGTTCAGATAGTCCGGGATCCACTCGTGCAGTTCACGCTGCTTCGCCTCGGACAGCGTGGGCAGGCTCAGCCCCGCGCCGGTCGCCAGGTCCGAGAAGTGCGCGCCCGTGCCGCCCGAGATCGAATACACCACGACCCCCTCGGCCTGCGGCTTCCGGGCCCGCGCGAGCAGCGCCGCGGTGTCCTGCAGCTCGTCGAGCCCGTCCACCCGGATCACACCGAACTGCCGCATCGCCGCGTCCACCACCTGGTCGGCGCCGGTCAGCTTGCCGGTGTGCGACGCGGCCATCCTGGCCCCCGTCTCGGTACGTCCCACCTTGACCGCCACCACCGGAACGCCGGCCCGCGCCGCCCGGTCCGCGGCCAGCAGGAAGGAGCGCCCGTCCTTGAGCCCCTCCACGTAGCAGGCGATGGCACCGACCTCGGGGCGCTGCGAGAAGTACGAGATGAAGTCGGCGGTCTCCAGATCCGCCTCGTTGCCCGTGGGCGCCCAGTGCGAGAGCCGCACGCCCAGTTCCTGAAGGGTGTAGACGGGGCGGCCCTGGTGACCGGACTGGGTGATCAGCGCGATGGCCGGCCCGTCCAGATCGTCCCGGAACTCCTCGAAGGCGTTGAGGTTGGTGTTCGGCCCGAGCAGCCGCAGCCCGGACCGTTCCACCGCGGCGGCCAGCCGTGCCTGGGCGGCGGCCCCCTCCTCGCCGGTCTCGGCGAACCCGGAGGCGAAGGCGACGGCGAACCGCACCTTGGCCTGCGCGAGTTCCTCGATCACCGGGAGCGGGTCGCCGACCAGCAGTACGGCCAGATCGACCTGCTCCGGCAGCTGTGCGACGGAAGGAGAACAGGCCAGCCCGAACACGGACTTTCTGGTGGGGTGCACGGGATACAGCCGCGCCCCGACCCGCTCGGCCCAGCGGATCAGCTGCCGGGTGATGCCGGTGTTGGGCCGTCCCTCGGTGTCGGACGCGCCGATGACGGCCACGGACCCGGGCCGGAAGAACCGGTCCAGATCCGGTACGGCCGCGTACAACGGCCGGCCGCTGACGTCCAGCACGCCTTCCGTGGCGGCGGCGACCGTCATGCTGTGGACGGCGGCGTGCGGCTCCTCGCCGCAGGCCACCACCCTGGCGCGGAAGTCGGTGGTGAGGGTGCCATGAGTCGATCCAAGCATCGTTCCGCCCACTCCTGCTCGGGGTCCGTCGGGTGATCGTGCCCGGCCAGCTCCCAAAAGCTGACGCCTTGTCAGGTTACTGAACTGACGGCGCGTCAGGAATGGGTGTGCAGGCAAAGCCTGAGAGCGCGGGGCGGCGGCCGGAGCCGTACAACCTCCGAGTGATCTTGAACGTCCAACGGTCGGGCCGGACACACCGGCCGTCGCCCGCCATTCGTGGCCCACCCCTGGGAGAAACATGAGACCCGTCTCCGCCCGGCACACCGTGCGTCTCGGTGTCCGTGCCGCCGCAGCCGCCGGACTGCTGACCGCCGGCCTCGCGGTCCCCGCGTTCGCCGGGGAGCAGACCGATCAGCTCTGGATACAGGCACCGAGCGAGCAGAAGCTGATCCCTGGCAGCACGTCGGAGGGCAGCCCGCTGGACATCGGGCTCTACCACGACAACGACAACTTCGCCGTCACCGACGGCCGGCTCTCGGTCGACATCTCCGGCATCGCCGGGGTGGCCGATGTGACCTGGCCCGACAACTGCGCCCCGACCGGGACCACGGCCGTCTGCACCGTCCCCGAGGTGCCCGTCATCGGTGACGCCTACAGCCCGCAGGTCCACCTCACGGTCCGCGCCGCCGACGGCGCCGCGACCGGGGCCCAGGGGCGGATCACCTACGCTGCCGTGGCCACCGGCGGCCCCGACGGCACGCTGGAGGCCCCGCACGACTCGTTCGACACCACGGTCTCGGTCGGTTCGGGCCCCGACCTGTCCCTCGGCGAGATCGCCCCGGTCAAGAACCTCCAGCCGGGCGCCGTCCGGACCGTCCCGTTCGCGGTGACCAACAAGGGCAGCGAGCGGTCCGAGGGCCTCACCGCCACCTTCACCGCTTCGTACGGGCTGGACTTCCTCACCAAGTACCCCGAGTGCACCTACAAGACGCTCGGCGACGGCTACGCCCCGATGTCCCAGGCCACCTGCTCCTTCGACCAGGTCGTCGAGCCGGGCGACTCCTTCACCCTGCCGACGCCGCTGCGGGTCGCCCTCGCCGCGCGCGCGTACGTTGAGCGCCTCGACATCAGCGTCGAACCCGGCAACGGAGCCGCCGACCTCTCGGACGAGGACAACTACACGATCGCCGCCTTCGGCGCGGTGAACACGGCGGACTTCGCGGCCCAGGGCGCCCGGGTCACCGGCGGCGCCGGCGAGACCGTCACCGCCGAACTCGGCTTCCGCAACAACGGCCCGGCCTGGATCGGCAACCTCGGCTCCGGCGACCCGGTCGCGGCCGTCGACTTCACCGTCCCCGAGGGCGTCACCGTCACCTCCGCCCCCGCCGACTGCGAACCGCGCACCCTGAGCGGCGGCCACTACCCGCAGCGGACCGGCGCCCCGCGCTACAGCTGCGAAATGCCGTACTGGGCCGTGGAGGACACGACGCGCTCGCTCCCCTTCCAGCTGCGCATCGACCGGGTCGTCCCCGACGCGACCGGCCGCGTCATGCTCACCACCGGTGGCTCCAGCCCCGCCACCTTCCCGTTCGACCCACAGCCGGCCAACAACACGGCCCAGCTCGTGGTGAATCCGACGCCCGTGGCCTGACCCACGTCCCCCAACACGAGCGCGGGACGCGACCGGTCCTCCCGGCCGCGCCCCGCGCGGGTCAGCCGCCGATGCCCGTCAGCTCACGGACGTGTAGTTCACGAAGTCCGCCCATGCCGTGGGTGTGACGGCGATTCGGGGGCCGGGCGCGTTCTTCGAGTCGCGGACGTGGACCGTGCCCGGGGTGGCCGCGACCTCGACGCAGTCGTTTCCGCTGCTGCTGTCGCTGTAGCTGCTCTTGAACCACTTCAGCTCGGAAGTGTCCCGGGCGGAGGGCTTGCGGATCATGTCTCTCCCAGCACTTGCTCGATGAAGGCCAGCGTCGCCTCTGGCGTCAGGGCCTGAGCCCGGATCATGCCATAGCGCAATTCGAGAACTCTGAGCTGCTTCGGGTCGGACACCGGGCGGCCGTTGAAGGCGCCGCTCGACCGCCCCACGGCCGTACCGTCCCCGAACTTCAGCACTTCGATCTCGCCGCCCATTCCGGGGTGAGTCTCGCAGGCGAGAGGCATCATCTGCAGTGAGACGTTCCGCAACTGGCCTACCTCCGAAAGCCGTTCGAGCTGGCGACGCCACTCCATTCTGCCCCCGATAGGCCGCCTGAGCGCAGCTTCTTCCAGGACGAAGCTGAGAGCGGGTGCCGGTGACCGCTCGAAGATCGAACGTCGGGCCATGCGCCCTGCGACCCCGCGCTCGACCTCATCCTGAGGGTAGAAGGGTTGCCGCGTCTCCAGAAGCACCCGCGCATGACCCTCCGTCTGCAACAAGCCATGGACGCCGTGGTTGGCATACACCAAGATCTCGACTGCGCGGGCCTCCATCTTCGCCAGGTCCCGGATCTTCTTCGGGTACCGGACCTCCGCCACGTCCTGCTTCATCGCGGAGAGCTTCCCGCCGGCCCCCAGTACCCTGTCCGCTCTGTCCAGGAGCTCCGGCCGGGGGATGCGACGGCCGCTCTCCACCTTGTAGACCAGGTCCTCCCCGTACCCGATCGCCGTGCCGAACTCGCAGGCTCGCAGGCCCGCCGACTCCCGCCATGCCTTGAGCTGGCGTCCCACTGCGGCGAGCACGGCCAGGCCCGACTCGTCGTCGGGGTCCACGTCCCAGCCGGACTCGTCCGCTCCGCCGTCAGTGCGTTCCGTACCGGCCCCATCCACGCTCATCCGTGCCCCATTTCCGCTGTGCGCGCCGTTCTCTTCCTCAACCCCTTCTGTCGCCGGCCCGTCACCCCGGACAGCCAGGACAGCGCTGGACAAGCCCCGGACAGTTACCGTACGCAAGGGCTTTGTCACTGTTCACGGTATGCGGGCCCGGCCACGCTGAGTGACGTGAATCGAGAAATCGCTCAACCTCAACGGGCCGCCCCCACACGCGCGTTCACCGTGCTGCTCTCGCCCACGCGCCGGGGCGCCCGCCTTGCCCGGCTGCTGACCACGGCGCATCTGGGCGACTGGGGGGATCGCCTGCGAATCGGCCGCGCACATCGTCGCCGAACCGGCCGCGAACGCCATGGGCCACGGACGAGTGGCCGGGCGGGACTTCCGGTCTGGGCCGAGCTCGACCTCGTACGGTGAGCGGCCGCACCGGATCGTGACAGCCGCGACCCGGTGGACCGCGATCCGGTGAACGACGACGCGGGGGACCGCGACGTGGTCGGGCACGACGTCAAAAGATCTAAGAACCGGGGAGAAAAACCCTTCCCAACCCAACCCCACCC
>NZ_JBCEWQ010000059.1:0-48523 GCF_038448545.1 Streptomyces sp. CLV115 | reverse complement strand
GCACCCCCCCCCCCACCGAACGAGGCACTACGCGCTGAGCGGGAACACCTCGCCCAGCTCCCGGAACACCGCCGTGTTCAGCGCGAACGCGCGCTTGCACTCGTCGACGATGCGCTGCTTCTCCAGGTCGTCCGCGTCCACCGCGTCCAGCAGCTCGCGGTAGTCCCGCTTGAACGAGGCGGGGTTGGCTATCTCCTCGAAGACGTAGAACCGGACCCCGTCGCCCTTGCGCGCGAAGCCCCAGGTCCGCTCCGCCCTGTCCCGGATGATCTGGCCGCCCGAGAGGTCGCCCAGGTAGCGGGTGTAGTGGTGCGCGACGTATCCGGCCGGCCAGTCGCGGGCGCACTCGGCGACCCGGTCGGCGTACGCGGCCGTGGCAGGCAGTGGCTCCAGGCCCTCGCGCCAGTCCGCACCCCGCAGGTGGGCCAGATCGCGCTCCAGCTCGGCGGTGCGCATCAGCTCGGCCCGGATGAACGGACCGGCGACCCGGTCGCCCCGCAGCGCCTGCGCGCCTTCCTCCAGGGCCCGGTACACGAACCACAGCTGTTCCGTGTAGCGCGTGTACGCGTCCACCCCGAGCCGTCCGCCCAGCAGATCGCTCATGAAGGACGAGGTCTCCGCCTCGGTGTGCTGTTCGTGCGACGCGGTACGGATGAGCGTCGAGAAGGGCGTGGCGGCGGCGGTTGCGTCCAAGGCGGGCCTCCTGGGACCTAGAGGGGGACGGGAAGTCCGGGAAAGTACGGAAATATCGGCAGCGACCGCATTCGCGGAACCGCTGTCGACAACCCCGATCCTCCTACTTAGGCTTACCTAAGTCAACAGCTTCCCGACGTCCTGTCGGTAAAAACGATACGCCTGGTTCCGCGTGCCGGGTACGCGAAAGCGGCCGCCCAGGAGGGCGGCCGCTTTCGAGGCGGAAGGGTCCGGCCGGCTACGGGAGCGTCAGGATCTCGGCACCCGTCTCCGTCACCACCAGCGTGTGCTCGAACTGCGCCGTGCGCCTGCGGTCCTTCGTCACCACGGTCCAGCCGTCGTCCCACATGTCGTAGTCGTGGCTGCCCAGCGTCAGCATCGGCTCGATGGTGAACGTCATCCCGGGCTGCATCACGGTGGTCGCGCGCGGGCTGTCGTAGTGCGGAATGATCAGACCGGAGTGGAACGAGGAGTTGATCCCGTGCCCGGTGAAGTCCCGCACCACGCCGTAGCCGAAGCGCTTGGCGTACGACTCGATGACCCGCCCGATCACATTGACCTGGCGGCCCGGCCGGACCGCCTTGATGGCCCGGTTCAGCGACTCCTCGGTGCGTTCCACGAGCAGCCGGGACTCCTCGTCGACGTCGCCGCAGAGGTACGTGGCGTTGTTGTCGCCGTGCACACCGCCGATGTACGCCGTGACGTCGAGGTTCACGATGTCGCCGTCGCGCAGCACCGTGGAGTCCGGAATGCCGTGGCAGATCACCTCGTTGAGCGAGGTGCAGAGCGACTTGGGGAATCCGCGGTAGCCGAGCGTCGACGGGTAGGCGCCGTGGTCGCACATGAACTCATGGGCGACCCGGTCGAGTTCGTCCGTCGTGACACCCGGGGCGATGTGCTTCGCGGCCTCGGCCATCGCCTGTGCGGCGATCCGGCCGGCGATGCGCATGCGCTCGATGGTGTCGGCGTCCTGCACCTCCGGGCCGGTGTACGGGGTGGGGGCCGGCTTGCCCACGTATTCGGGGCGCCGGATCTTTCCGGGCACGGAGCGGATGGGAGTGATCTCCCCGGGTGCGAGCAGCGACTGGCCAGACATGTCAGCGAGTCTAACCAGCGCGCTTGGGGCAGCATGGCCCCGAGGGAAGGAGCCGGAGATGGCCCTGTTCAAGAAGCGCACGGTCGGCAAGCCGGGCGAGTGGTACTACTGCCTGGAACACCACAAGGTCGAGGAGGGCCCCGAGTGCCCGGCCAAGGACCGGTTCGGGCCGTACACCTCCCGCGAGGAGGCGCAGCACGCGATGGACACCGCGCGGGAGCGGAACCTGGAGTGGGAGAACGACCCCAAGTGGCACGACGGGGGCAGCACCCCGCCCGGTCCGCAGTCCTGACCGGGGGAGGCCGGGGCCCGTCCCCGGAGCCCGCTCCTCAGGCGGCGGAGGGGCTGGAGTCGCCGGCTTTCCCGGCGCTCTCGGCCTCCCTGGCCCTCCGCCTGCGCAGCGCGTCCTCGTCCGTCTCGGAGTCGTAGGTGAGCAGCTTCGGCAGCGCGGCCGTCAGCAGCGCGACCGAGGCCACGCACGCCACCCCGCCGCTCCAGATCGCCGACCTGGTCCCCGTCCAGCCCGCCATCGCACCGGCCCGCACCTGACCCAGCTGCGGGCCGATGCTGTACGAGAGCACCTCGATGCCCGCCAGCCGGCCCCGCAGCTCCTCCGGGATCGTCTGGTTCCAGATCGTGGAGCGGCCCAGACCGCTGAGCATGTCGCCCGCGCCCGCCACCGCCAGACAGACCAGCACCAGCCACACATTGCCGAACCAGCCGGCCGCCGCGATCGCCAGCCCCCAGACCGCGGCCCCGAACACCACGAACAGCCCGTGCCGCCGCACCCGTGACGTCCAGCCGCTGGTCAGCCCCAGCACCAGTGATCCGACCGAGTCCGCGGCGTACATCAGGCCCAGCGACCAGTCGGCGTGCAGGTCGTCCGCCAGGAACGGGAAGATCGCGTTCGGGAAGGCGAAGAACATCGCGGCCATGTCGACCGCGTACGTCCCCAGCAGCACCGGCCGGCTCCAGGCGTACTTCGCGCCCTCCACGATGCCGCGCAGCGACGGCTTCGTGTTCTCCCGGGCGGGCGGCGCGGGCGCCAGCCGCAGACACAGCAGCACGGAGACGGCGAACGTGGCCACCGTGACCGCGTACGCCGTGGCGTGCCCCGCGTACGCCACCGTGACCCCCGCCACCGCCGGGCCGGTGATCGCACCGAACTGCCAGCGCAGCGAATTCAGCGCGGCGGCCGCCGTCAGCTGCTCGTGCGGCACGATCCGGGCCATCAGCGAGTCCAGCGCGGGCCGCTGGAGCCCGGCGAGCGCGGAGACCCCGGCAGCGACCACGTAGAGCGGCCAGAGCATCGGGGCGGGCATCGCCGCGTTCACCAGGAGTACGACCGCGAGCAGCCCCAGCCCCGCCTCGGTCGCCAGGATCACCCTGCGGCGGTCCGCGGCGTCCGCGAGCGCCCCGCCGTACAGGCCGAAGACGACCAGCGGCACCAGCTCGACCGCGCCCATCACCCCGACGGCCAGCGGCGAACCCGTCAGCTCCTTGATCTGGAGCGGCAGCGCGATCATCGCCATGAAGCTGCCGAAGTACGTCACCAGCCCCTGGATCCACAGCAGCCGGAAGTCGCCGCCGGAGCGCAGGGGGGTGAGGTCGGGCAGCAGGGCGGCCAGCCGGGCGGCCGGGGAGGGAGCAGAAGTCACAGGAGGCCATGCTGTGCCGCCGGCAGCGGCACCGCAATGGATTTTCGCGGTGGCCGTCAGCGGCCGTCAGCGTGGGCCCGCCACCGCCGGGCCCACGGCTGCGGGCCGCCCCGCCGCCGGCCTCACCAGCGCGCCGGGGGCGGCGCCGTCAGCTGGTCGGCGAGCCGGGACAGCCGGTCCCGGAAGCCGCGGCGGCCGCGGGGTGCGGGGGCGCTGTTCTCCCCGGCCGCCGCGCTCACCAGATGCTGCACGGTGTCGAGGTCGACGTCGTCGGCGCCGGTCACCGCGAGCGTCTCGTGGGCGAGCCCCCGCACCTCCGGATCGCCGTCGTTCAGCGAGAGCACCGTGGCCCCGGCGCGCCGCGCGTCGTGCACTCGCTCCAGCAGTCCCGCGCCGGGCCGCTCCGGAGCCACCAGGAGCAGCGTCTCGCCCCGCCCCGCCGCCTCGATCCGGCCGAGACCCACGGCCAGATGCGCGGGGCCGCCCGGCTCCACCCGGTGGCGCACCAGGGTGGGGGCCAGCTCCGGCAGCCCGGACCAGGTGGACTCGTCGACCAGATGGGCCGCCAGATGCCACGGCTCGTACTCCGCCGTCCCCACCAGCAGCAGCCCGCCGCCGTGCGGTACCACCGACGACCTCAGCGCCCCGGCGAACCGCCGGGTCGCGGCGGGCCACTCGGTCCCGGCGAGCACTTCACGGAGCAGGGCGACACGTACGGCATCCATGGCCCGGCATCATGCCCCAGGACCCGGACCCGCCACCGGAGAACGGCCCCGGACCAGCCGAACGGGAAGCCCGGGACCACACCGGGTCGCCTTCCGTGGCGGGCAGTAATGTCGGAGCCATGACTACGAATGGCAGTGACAGCGCGGCCAAGCCGCCCGCCAAGGACCCCTGGGACCTTCCCGACGTCTCCGGGCTGACCGTCGGCGTGCTCGGCGGCACCGGGCCGCAGGGGCGCGGCCTCGCCTACCGGTTCGCCCGTGCCGGGCAGCAGGTGATCATCGGTTCCCGGGCCGCCGACCGTGCGCGGAGCGCCGCCGAGGAGCTGGGCCACGGCGTCGAGGGCGCGGACAACGCGGAGTGCGCGCGCCGCAGCGACGTGGTGATCGTCGCCGTGCCGTGGGACGGCCATGCCAAGACCTTGGAGTCGCTGCGGGACGAGCTCGCGGGCAAGGTCGTCGTCGACTGCGTCAACCCGCTCGGCTTCGACAAGAAGGGCGCCTACGCGCTGAAGCCCGAGGAGGGCAGCGCCGCCGAGCAGGCCGCCGCCCTGCTGCCGGAGTCCCGGGTCACCGCCGCCTTCCACCACCTCTCGGCGGTGCTGCTGCAGGACGAGGCCATCGAGGAGATCGACACCGATGTGCTGGTGCTGGGCGAGGCCCGCGCCGACACCGACCTCGTACAGGCGCTGGCGGGCCGGATCCCCGGCATGCGCGGCATCTTCGCCGGACGGCTGCGCAACGCGCACCAGGTCGAGTCGCTGGTCGCCAACCTGATCTCGGTCAACCGCCGCTACAAGGCGCACGCGGGGCTTCGCACCACCGACGTCTGAGCCGGACCCGCCACCGGCCGTCCGGGCCCGGGCCGCTCGGCGGACCCACCCTGCGGCGAGCGAAAAGGGGCATGGGGGACACTGGACGGGACCGCGTACCGCCCCCGACAGGAGCCGCCCCCATGCCCCGACTCGCTCTCTACGCCATCACCGTCTGTGTCCTGGCCGTCGTCGCGGCCGTGATCTCGTTCGCCCAGGGCAACCTGCTGGGGATCGTCTGGGTGCTGCTGGCCGGGCTCTCGTCGAACATGGCGTGGTTCTACGTACGCCGGCACCGCGCGCAGACCGCGGGCTGAGGGCCGGACCGCCGCTCACGGGGCGAAGGCGCAGACCGGGTACTCCTGGTTCCAGTTCTCCCAGAACCGGTAGGCGGCGCGGCCGCACTCCGTCTCCGTCCCGCTCACGCCCAGTGATTCCAGCAGGCCGCGGACCGCGTCGAAGAAGACGTGGTTGATCTCCGGGATCCACAGCACGCCGAACACCGCGAGCAGCCCGAACTGGGCGAACGGCTCCACCTGCCGCCGGATCCGGTACGACAGCCAGGGCTCGATCACCCCGTACCCGTCCAGCCCCGGCACCGGCAGGAGGTTCAGGATCGCCGCGGTGACCTGGAGCAGGGCCAGGAACGCCAGCGCGTACCGGAACTCCCTCGGGACACCGTCCAGCGCGTCCAGCCAGAACGGTGCCGTGCACACCAGCGCGAACAGCACGTTCGTCAGCGGGCCCGCCGCCGAGATCAGGCTGTGCTTCCACCGGCCGTGGATCCGCCCCCGCTCGATGAAGACCGCGCCGCCCGGCAGACCGATCCCGCCCAGGATCAAGAACAGCACCGGCAGCACGATGCTGAGCAGCACATGCGTGTAGGCGAGGGGATTGAGAGTGAGGTAGCCCTTCGCGCCGACCGAGAGGTCCCCGCCGTGCAGCGCGGTGCGGGCGTGCGCGTACTCGTGCAGGCAGAGCGAGACCACCCACGCCGCCGTGACGAAGACGAAGACCGCGAGCCCGTACGGATAACCGGTGCCCGTCCACACCGCCCAGCCCGACACCGCCGTCACGGCGGCGATCCCGAGGAAGACGGGGCTGATCCGCCGGTCGCTGCGGGCGCTTGAGGTGGTCATCGGCGGGCTCCTGACGGACGGCCGGAAGAGAACGGTGCGGCGGGCCGCGAGCCCGACCGTACCGCCGACACGTCACAAACGTCTCGCGTCCGGGCGGCGGTTCCGGAAAGGGTGGGGGCATGACGAGCGATCCGGAACACGGCGCACAGGGGTACGGGCGGACAGGTGTGCGCCTGCCGCTCCCGGTCACGGAGAATGGGCCGGTGCGCTACAGCATCCTCGGAACCACCCGGGCACTCCGCGACGACGGCACGGCCGTCACCATCGGCGGGGCGCGGCTGCGCGCCCTGCTCACCGTCCTCGCCCTGCGCCCCGGCCGCGTCGTCCCCGTCACCGTGCTGGTCGACGAGGTGTGGGAGGGCGAGCCGCCCGCCGACGCGGTGGGCGCCCTCCAGGCGCTCGTCGGCCGGCTCCGGCGCGCCGTCGGCCACGACGCGATCGTCTCCGCGGACAGCGGCTACCGGCTGGCCGCCGAGCCGGACGCCGTCGACCTCCACCGCTTCGAGCGGCTCGCGGGCGAGGGCGCGCGGGCGCTGGAGGAGGGCGACCCGGTGAAGGCCCGGACCGTGCTCGACGACGCGCTCGCCCTGTGGCGGGGCCCGGTCCTGGCCGATCTGCCCGACCGCCTGGGTGCCGCCGCCCGCTGGGAGGCCCGGTGGCTGGACGCCCGCCGCAACCGGCTCCGCGCGGTTCTCGCGCTCGGCCGCCCGGACGAGGCTCTGCCCGAACTGGTCGCGCTGTGCGCCGAGCACCCGATCGACGAACCCCTTCAGGCACTGCGGCTGCGGGCCCTGCGCGACGCCGGGCGCACCGCCCAGGCGCTGGCCGCCTACGACGAGGTGCGCACCGGACTCGCGGACCGCCTCGGCACCGACCCCGGCCCCGAGCTGCGCGCGCTCCACGCCGAACTGCTCCGCCGGGAACCGCCCGCCCCGGCCGCGGTGGCTGCCCCGCCCGCTCCGCCGGCGGGTCTTCGTCCCACGGCCCCTGCGGCCCCCGCCGCACCGTACGGCAACCTCCGGGCCAGGCTCACCAGTTTCGTCGGGCGCGAGGACGACATCGCGGCCCTGGGCCAGGACCTCTCGCACGCCCGGCTGGTCACCCTCCTGGGCCCCGGGGGCGCGGGCAAGACCAGGCTCTCCCAGGAGACCGCCGAATCCGTCGCGGACGCCTGGCCGGACGGCGTCTGGCTGGCCGAACTCGCCCCGGTCGACGACCCCGAGTCGGTGCCGGAGGCCGTGCTGACCGCGCTCGGCGCCCGCGAGACCGTGCTGCGCGGCGCCGGTGCCGAGGAGCTCAGGGTCGCCGAGGGGAACGTGAACGACCCCCTGGCAAGGCTCACCGAGCACTGTTCCCGGCGCCGCATGCTGCTGCTCCTGGACAACTGCGAACACGTCGTCGACGCGGCCGCCGCCCTCGCCGACCACCTGCTCGCCCGCTGCCCGCACCTCACCGTGCTCGCCACCAGCCGTGAACCCCTCGGTGTCCCGGGCGAGTTCGTCCGCCCCGTCGAACCGCTGCCCGACCCGATGGCGCTGCGCCTGCTCGCCGACCGCGGCGCCGCCGCCCGGCCGGGCTTCCGGACCGACGCGGACGAGGAGACCGCGGCCGCCGCCGCGGAGATCTGCCGCCGCCTGGACGGACTGCCGCTGGCCATCGAACTCGCCGCCGCCCGGCTGCGGATGCTCACCCCGCGCCAGATCGCCGACCGGCTCGACGACCGGTTCCGGCTGCTCACCAGCGGGGCCCGCACCGTACTGCCCCGTCAGCAGACCCTGCGCGCCGTCGTCGACTGGTCCTGGGACCTCCTGGACGAATCCGAACGCGCCGTGCTGCGCAGGCTCTCCGTCTTCGCGGGCGGCTGCACCCTCGCCGCCGCCGAGGCGGTCTGCGCGGACGGGCCGCAGGGCGCCCGCGAGGTCGCCGGACTGCTCGGCTCCCTGGTCGACAAGTCGCTCGTCGTCGCCGCGCCCGCCGAGGACGGCGAGATGCGCTACCGGCTGCTGGAGACCGTCGGCGAGTATGCCGCCGGCCGGCTCGACGAGGCGGCGGAGCGGGATCCGGCGGTCCGGCGCCACCGGGTGTTCTACCGGGAGCTGGTCCGTACCGTCGAACCCGAACTGCGCGGCGCCGGACAGCGCGCCGCCGTCGCGCTCCTGGAGCGCGAGTACGAGAACATCCGCACCGCCCTGCGCCACGCCGTCGCCGCCCGCGACGAGCAGGAGGTGCTCTGCATGGTGCTCTCGCTGTGCTGGTACTGGCAGATGCGCGAACTGCGCACCGACGCCCTGCACTGGGCCGAGGCGGCCGCCGCGCTGGGCCCCGACCCCTTCGCCCCGCCCGTCGGTACCGCGGCCGTCGAACCGGCGCCCTCCATCCACGAACGCTGCACCGACGCGCCGCCGCCGATGGGCCCCGAACTGCTCGGGGAGGCGCGGCGGCAGGTGGCCCTGGTCCAGCTGGTCAGCGCGGACCACTCCCAGAACGTCTGGGCCGACAAGGAGGGCATGGCCCGGATGCGGGTCATCGCGAAGACCTACCGGGCCGGCCAGCCGCAGACCTGCCGGGTTCCGGCATCGCTCTGGTTCTTCGCGGTCGTGCTCACCAGCGAGGCCGCCGACCTGCCCCGGCTGCTGGACGAAACGGTCCGCGCCTGCCGGGAGTACGGCTACGAATGGGAGCTCGCCGAGGCCCTCCAGATGCGCGCCAACGTGCTGGCCAACCGGCCCGAATGGGCGAGTGAGGCACGCACGGACGCCGACGAGAGCCTGCGCATCTTCAGCCGGATCGGCGACGACTGGGGCGCCGCCGAATCGCTCTCCGCGCGTGGGGAGGCCAACGAGCGGCGGGGCGAGTACGCCCTGGCGGCCGAGGACTTCCAGGCCGCGATCGGCTACGCGCGGAAGCTGGGCGCCCAGTCCCAGGTGGCGATCCTGCGCACCAGGCACGCGGCCGTGCTCACCGAACTGGGGCGCGGCGCCGAGGGCGAGCGGATCCTGCGCGAGGTGCTCGCCGAGGGGCGCGGGGAGGGACACGGGGCGGTGTCCTTCGCCCGGCTCCACCTGGTCATGTGGCTGGGGTGCAGCGGCCGCACCGGCGAGGCGCGCGAGCAACTGGCGGCGGTGCGAGAGGACTTCCGGTCCAATGCCAGGGCGGTCTTCGAAGGGGTCGTACTGGGCGCGACGGCCTGGCTGGACAACCAGGAAGGGCTGTACGAGCAGGCCCTGCCCCGGGGGCTGATGGCGCTGGAGCTGTCCAAGGACCGGCTGTCGCAGATGATGGCGCCCCAGATGTTCGTCATCCATCTCGTCGCCGTCGCCCGCTCGCTGGCCGGCATCGGCGGCGAGCAGCGGGCCACCGCGGCGGCCCGGCTGCTGGGGGCCGGCCGGGGGCTGCTGCCCGAGGGCCATGTGCGCACGACGATGGAGCTGGACGACTGGGCACGGGCCGAGGAGCTGACCGTGGCCGTGCTCGGCCGGGACGGCTACGAGGCCGCGTACGCCGAGGGCGGCGGCCTCTCCCTGGAGGAGGCCGCCGCCCTCGCGGACGCGTACCGGGGCTGAACCCCGCCGGGTCAGCTCTTCTTGCGGAACTTGGCGACCGCGAGCGGGGCCATCACCGCGGTGATGACCACGGTCCAGCCGAGCGTCACCAGGACCGAGTGGGCGAGCGGGCCGCCCATCATCAGGGCCCGCGCGGCGTCGGCCAGGTTGGACAGCGGGTTGTAGTCGGTGAACGTCTGGAGCCAGCCGGGCATCGTCTTCGTCGGGGCGAAGATCGAGGAGCCGAACTGGAGCGGCATCAGCACGAGCATCCCCATCCCCTGCACCGCCTGGGCCGTCTTCATCGTCAGTCCGAGCAGGATGAAGATCCACATGATGGCGGCGCCGAACGCGGCCGACAGCGCGATCGCCGCGATCAGCCCGAGCACCGACTCCTGGAGCTCCATGCCGAGGGCGAAGCCCATGGCCAGCAGGATGAGGGTGGCGACCATCATCCGGCCCAGCTCGACCACTATCTTCGCGATGAGCACCGAGGAACGGGCGATCGGCATCGTCCGGAACCGGTCCATGACGCCCTTGCGGAAGTCGTCGTTGACCCCGGAGCCGACCGCCATGGCGATGTTCATGCCCATCATCGCCATCAGGCCCGGTATCAGGTAGTTCAGATACTCCTGCCGGCCGCCGCCCATGCTGCCGCCGACCGAGCCGCCGAAGACGTACACGAACAACAGCGTGAAGATGACCGGCATCAGGAGCGCGTCGAACATCGACTCCGGATCCTTCTTGATCTGGAGCATGTTGCGCCGCACCAGCGCCCCGATGTGGCGCAGGTTGTTCCGCAGTCCGATCCGGCCCTCGTCGTGGACCGCCCCGCCACGGGCGGACGCGGTGGGTGCGGGCGTGGGTGTCAGAGTCGCCGTGCTCATGCCGCGACCTCCTCGGGAATCGTGTCGGTGACGGAGGTGGACTTCTCGCCGGTGATGGCGAGGAACACCTCGTCGAGGCTGGGCAGCGCGGTGGCGATGTGCGCCAGCGAGAAGCCCCGGGTGCCGAGCAGGCCTATGACGGAGGTCAGCTGCTCGTCGCTGAGGATCGGTACGTACAGCAGCCCCTCGTCCGGGACGGCCTGCGCGCCCGCGACGCCGTCCAGGCCGGCCTCCCGGACGGCCTGCGCCATCGCGGCCAGCTGCGCCGGGTCCGAGGGCCGCAGCTGCAGGGTGCGGCCGCCGACCTTCGCCTTCAGCTCGTCGACACCGCCGCGGGCAATGATCTTTCCCTTGTCGATGACGGTCAGCTCGTTGGCGAGCTGTTCGGCCTCTTCCATGTACTGGGTGGTGAGCAGCACGGTCGCCCCCTCCGCGACCATCCGCTGCACCTCGTCCCAGACCTCGTTACGGGTCCGGGGGTCCAGCCCCGTCGTCGGCTCGTCCAGGTACAGCACGGCCGGGTTGCCGATCATCGAGGCGGCCAGGTCGAGCCGGCGCCGCATGCCGCCGGAGTAGTCCATCGCGGCCTTCTTTGCCGCGTCGGTGAGCGAGAACCGCTCCAGCAGCTCGTCGGCCCGGGACCGGGCGGCCTTGCGGGACAGATCGAGCAGCCGCCCGATCATGTAGAGGTTCTCCCAGCCGGAGAGCTTCTCGTCGACCGAGGCGTACTGCCCGGTCAGACCGATGGTGCGGCGCAGCTGCCGGGGCTGCTTCACCACGTCGTAGCCCGCCACGGTGGCGTGTCCGGCGTCGGGGAGGATCAGGGTGGACAGGCAGCGTACGAGCGTGGTCTTGCCCGCGCCGTTCGGGCCGAGGACACCGAGCACGGTGCCCTCGCGGACATCGAGGTCCACGCCGTCCAGAGCCTTGGTCGAGCCGTAGTGCTTGACCAGCCCCCGGACCTCGACGGCGTTCGAGCCGCTCCTGGGGTTCTTGTCGATTCGCGTCATGCAGACCATCAGACCAGCCGCCACCGACAGTCCGCCGACAGCGGGCCGACAGCCCGCCGATGGGGGATGTCGGCGGGCTGTCGGTGGTGCGGGCAGTGGTTCGGACGGAACGGACCGGCAGGACCGGGGCCTCTCGTCCCGGATCCTGCCGGGCTCGCGTGCCCCGCTCCTGGATCAGGCCTGATCCAAACGGAAGGCCCTAGTGGAAGGTGTGCTCGGCGGCCGGGAAGGCGCCGCCCACGACCTCTTCCGCGAACTCCTTCGCCGCGTCGCCCAGCACCTGGCGCAGGTTCGCGTACTGCTTGGTGAAGCGCGGCACCTTGCCGCCGGTCAGCCCGACCATGTCGGTGTAGACCAGCACCTGGGCGTCCGTGTCGGGGCCGGCACCGATGCCGACGGTCGGGATGTGCAGGGTGCGGGTGACCTCGGCGGCCAGCTCGGCCGGTACCAGCTCCAGCACCACGGCGAACGCGCCCGCGTCCTGCACGGCCTTGGCGTCGCGCAGCATCTGCTGGGCGGCCTCCTCGCCGCGCCCCTGCACCCGGTAGCCCATCGCGTTGACGGACTGCGGGGTCAGGCCGATGTGCGCCATGACCGGGATGCCGGCGTCGACGAGCAGCCCGATCTGCTCGTGGCTGCGCTCACCGCCCTCCAGCTTGACCGCGCCGACGCCCGACTCCTTGATCAGCCGGGTGGCGTTGCGCAGGGCCTGGACCGGGCCCTCCTGGTACGCCCCGAAGGGCAGGTCCGCCACGATCAGGGCACGCCTGGTGCCCCGTACGACAGCGGCGGAGAGGATCGCGATCTCGTCCATCGTGACGGGCACGGTGGTCTCGTAGCCGAGGTGGCAGTTGCCCATGGAGTCGCCGACGAGCATCACCGGGATCCCGGCCTCGTCGAAGACGGACGCGGTCATCGCGTCGTAGGCGGTGAGCATGGGCCACTTCTCGCCGCGCTCGGTGGCGGCGGCGATGTCATGGATGGAGATACGGCGGGTGCTCTTGCCTCCGTACAGCGCCTTGCTGCTGTCGGTGGGAGTACCCGCGGGGGTGGTTGCGGACTGATTCCGCGCAGCCTGAAGCGACATTGCCAACGGCTCCTTCGTCATCTCGAGGCGCCCTGACGGCGTCCCCGGACCGGTTCCATGGTGGCATCCCGCGGTGGTCCACGGGAAGTGGGCCCGCGCACACCCTTGAAGGCGTGCCGAAGGACGGTCCCGCCGGCGATTGCCTTCCAATACGAGACGGTCTCGTATCGAAATCGGATAAGCTCCGTTCCATGTCGATACCGTCCGGTGCTCGCGCCGACGCGTCCCAGATCCCGGAGGCGGTCCACCGCCGCCGCTGGGCGATCCTCGTCGTCCTGATGTTCAGCCTGCTCATCGTCGTGCTGGACAACTCGATCCTGAACGTCGCGGTCAAGACCATCGCCAGTCCCGCACCCACCGGCCTGGGCGCCACCCAGAGCCAGCTGGAGTGGGCGATCAACGCCTACACGCTCGTCTTCGCCGGACTCCTCTTCACCGCCGGGCTGCTCGGCGACCGCATCGGCCGCAAGAAGGTGCTGCTCTTCGGCATCCTGCTCTTCGGCACCGGCTCCGCGCTGGCAGCCATGTCCGGCTCGCCCGCCCAGCTGATCACCTGGCGCGCCCTGATGGGCTTCGGCGCCGCGTTCGTCATGCCGGCCACCCTCGCCGTCCTGATGAACGTCTTCGAGCGCGACGAACAGCCCAGGGCCATCGGCATATGGGCCGGCAGCGTCGGGGTGGCCATCGCGATCGGCCCGATCACCGGCGGGCTGCTGCTGGAGCACTTCTGGTGGGGCTCGATCTTCCTGGTCAACGTACCCGTGGTGATCGTGGCGCTGATCGCGATGACGATGCTGGTGCCGGACTCCAAGGACCCGGACCCCGGCCGGATCGACCCGCTCGGCGTAGTGCTCTCCATCGTCGGCCTGGTGCTGCTGGTGTACGGCATCATCCGCGGCGGCCAGCTCGCCGACTTCGCCGACCCCGTGGTGCTCCTGTCGAGCCTCGGCGGCCTGCTCGTCCTGGCCGGGTTCGTCTGGCACGAGAAGCGCAGCACCCACCCGGCCATCGACATCTCGTACTTCAGGGAGCCGTCGTTCTCCGCTGCCGTCGCCGCCATAGCGCTGGTCTTCTTCGCGCTGATGGGGGTGACCTTCTTCTCCGCCTTCTACATGCAGAGCGTGCGCGGCTGGACCGCGCTGCAGGCGGGACTGATGCTGCTGCCGCTGGCCGCCACCCAGATGATCTTCGCGCCCCGGGCCCGGCTGCTCGTCGACCGCTTCGGCGCCCGCGCCACCTGCACCGCGGGCATGCTGCTGGTCGCCATCGGGCTGGCGGCGTTCGCGCTGTTCGACAGCACCACGCCGGTCTGGGTGCTGTGCCTGCTCTTCTTCGTCCAGGGCACCGGCATGGCACATGTGATGACCCCGGTCACCGTCTCGGTGATGCAGGCGCTGCCCCGTGAGAAGGCCGGCTCCGGATCGGCCGTCAACAACACCTTCCGGCAGGTCGGCGGGGCGCTCGGGGTCGCCGTGCTCGGATCGGTGCTCTCCACCGTCTACCGGGGCGACATCGAGGGCCACCTCGGCGCGGTCCCGGCCGGCGCCCGGGAGGCGGCCGGGGAGTCGATCGAGGCGACGCTCGGCATCGCCGACAAGCTGGGCCCGGCGGGCGCACCGCTGATCGCCTCCGCGAACGACGCGTTCCTGAAGGCCATGCATGTCACCGCCATCGGTTCGGCGACCATCGCCCTGGTGGGCGCCCTGGTGGTCGCCCTCTTCCTGCCGGGGAAGCCGCCCGCCGACGCGGGCCCCGACGGGTCGGGCCGGGGCGACCGCTCCGTGCGCGCGGCGGGAGCGGGCCGATGAGCCCGGCGACGCAGCAGGACGGGAACCGGACCGGCGTACGGGCACAGACCCCGGCACCACGCCGGGGCCGGCCGCGCAGCGCGGCGGCCGAGCGGGCGATCCTGGACGCCGTCGTCGGGCTGCTGGAGGCCGGCGAGCCCCTGGCGGCCCTGTCCATCGAGCGGATAGCCCGCACCGCGGGGGTGGGCAAGGCGACCATCTACCGGCGGTGGAGCGGCAAGGAAGAACTCTTCGTCGACGTACTGAAGGACATGGAGCCGCCGGAACCCGCCGTCTCGGGCACCGCCGGCCTCGACGACCTGCGACTGCTGCTGGACTCGCTGCGCAGGCGCGGCCTGGCACAGCGCTCCTCGGCCCTGCTGCACAACGTCTTCGCGCAGATGAAGAGCCACCCCAAGCTGTGGGAGGAGTACCAGAGCAGCGTCATCGCGCCCCGCCGCGTCGCCATGCTGGCCGCCGTCCGGCGCGCGGTAGACGCCGGTGAACTCCGAGCGGATCTGGACGTGGGTCTGATGGACGACCTGTTCCTGGGGCCCATGCTCGTACGCACCATCCACCGGCCCGACGCGCCGCTGCCCGAGGATCTCGCCGACCGGATCGTCCAGGTCCTGGTCGAGGGCCTGGGGCCCGGCCGGGCCACCCGGCCGCCCGGCGACGCCTGACGCTCCCGGACGCGCCCGAGTGTGATCGTTCTGTCACAAGCCCCGGCGGACCCCGCGCGGCCGGAACCTGCCGGACCCCGCCCTTCGTCCTCGTGACAGTACGGCCGTCGTCGACGGCAGGAAACCCGCCACGCATCGCCTAGGGTCGAGGGCGCGGCGACATGCACGGCAAGGCAGTGAGGAAAGCGCGATGGTGCAGGCGTACGGAGCGGACACCGGGAACGACCGTGCGGAGCCGGAACCGGAACGCGCCGGGGCGGGATCCCGACTCCGGGACCTGCGAGAGCGGTGGACCCGTGACCCGGGCATCTGGCGGCGCGGCATCGTCCTCGCCCTCTGCTCGGTGCTCATCACCCTGGTGATGGCCTTCCATTCGAAGATCCCGAACACCATCGGGAACCTGGGCAGCCTCTCCGAGACGTTCCTGCCGTGGATCGGGGTGTTCGTCCCGGTGCTGCTGGTCCTCGGCCTGGTGCGCCGCTCGGCGACCGCGCTGATCGCCCTGCTGCTGCCGGTCGTGGTCTGGTTCAACGTCTTCGGCGGTCTGCTCACCGACAAGTCCGGCAGCGGCGGCGACCTCACCGTGGCCACCCACAACGTCAACGCCGACAACCCCGACCCCGAGGGCACCGCCCGGCAGGTCGCGGCCTCCGGCGCCGATGTGATCGCCCTGGAGGAGCTGCCGAGCGGCAAGGTGGCGACGTACGAGGCGGCGCTCGCCGACCGCTTCCCGTACCACTCGGTGCAGGGCACCGTCGGTCTGTGGAGCAAGTACCCGATGAGCGCCACCAGGCCGGTCGACATCAAGATGGGCTGGACCCGGGCGATGCGCTCCACGGTGACCACCCCGAAGGGCGAGGTCGCCGTCTACGTGGCCCATCTGCCGTCCGTGCGCGTCAAGCTGCACGCCGGATTCACCGCCAACCAGCGCGACGACAGCGCGGACGCCCTGGGCGAGGCCATCTCCCACGAACGCCTCGGCAAGGTGATCCTGCTCGGCGACCTCAACGGCACGATGAACGACCGCTCGCTGAACGCGGTCACCGCCCAGATGCGCTCCACCCAGGGCGCGGCCGGCGACGGCTTCGGCTTCAGCTGGCCGGCCTCGTTCCCGATGGCCCGGATCGACCAGATCTTGGTGAAGGGCGTCGAGCCGGTGTCCTCGTGGACGCTCGGCGCGACCGAGAGCGACCATCTGCCGATCGTGGCCCGGGTGGAGCTGTGACGCGCTGAGCCGTTCCGTCACCCCGGGCGACCGCCGATGAAACGGTCCGTTCACCCGGCGGAACGAACCGTCTGAGAGAATTTGTTCCGTTTGGGAACCAAGGGCGTCCGGCGATGGAGCCGGCCCGGCCGCGCGCCGGTCCGCCCGGCTCCCCGGTTTCCCGCGGAAAGGTCTCTCCACATGCCCCTGGCCCTGCTCGCACTCGCGGTGAGCGCCTTCGGCATAGGTACCACGGAGTTCGTGATGATGGGCCTGCTGCCCAATGTCGCGGACGACCTGGGCACCTCCGTACCCACCGCCGGACACCTCGTCTCGGCGTACGCGATCGGTGTCGTGGTGGGGGCCCCGCTGCTCACCGCCGTCGGCTCCCGGATCCCGCGCAAGCGGATGCTCCTGCTGCTGATGGCCCTGTTCACGGTAGGCAACCTCGCCTCCGCGTTCGCCCCCGGCTTCGGCTGGCTGCTGGGCGGCCGGTTCCTCGCCGGGCTGCCGCACGGGGCCTTCTTCGGCGTCGGCGCGGTCGTCGCGGCCCGGCTCGTCCCCGAGGGGCGCCGGGCGCGGGCCGTGGCCACCATGTTCCTCGGGCTCACCGTCGCCAACATCGTCGGCGTCCCGGCGGCCACCCTGCTCGGCCAGCACCTCGGCTGGCGGGCCACGTTCCTGGTCGTCGCGGCGATCGGGCTGTGCGCCGTGGCGGCGCTCGCCCGGCTCGTACCGCAGGTGCCCGTCGACGCCCACCAGGGCCTGGGCCGGGAACTGCGCGCCCTCGGCGACCGCCAGGTGCTGCTCGGCCTGCTCACCGCCGTGCTCGGCTTCGCCGGGGTCTTCGCCGTGTACTCCTACCTCTCGGCCATGACGACCGAGGCGATGGGCTTCGGCGAGTCGGCGGTGACACCGGTGCTCGCGCTCTTCGGGATCGGCATGACCCTCGGCGCCCTCGCGGCGGGACCGCTCACCGACCGGGCGCTGCGGCCGACGCTGTACGGATCGCTCGGCGCGCTCGCCGTCGTCCTCGCGGTCTTCCCGTTCGCCGTCCATGTGCGGTGGGCCGCGCCGGTGCTGGTGGTGCTGCTCGGCGCGGTCGGCTTCATGACGACCACACCGCTCCAGATGCTGGTCATGAACAAGGCCAAGGACGCCCCGACCCTGGCGTCCGCCTCCAACCACTCCGCGTTCAACCTCGCCAACGCGGGCGGCGCGTGGCTCGGCGGCGCCGCGATCGCGGCGGGCTGGGGCTGGACCTCCCCGGCCCCGGTCGGCGCGGCCCTCGCGGTCGCGGGCCTGGCGGTCGCCGTCACGGCGGGACTGCTGGACCGGGAACGCACACCGGGGGCGTCGAGGGTGGTGGCCCGAGCGGACGCCCGGCCCGTACGGGACGACGCCCCGGTGGACGCGCGCTGAAACGCGGTGGCGCGGCGACCCGGATCAGCCGGGGCGCCACGCCGTCGTCCCGCTCAGCCCGACTCGCGCCACCGGTTGGTGATCGGCAGCCGCCGGTCCTTGCCGAAGCCCTTCGGAGAGATCTTCGTGCCCGGCGGGTACTGCCGGCGCTTGTACTCGGCCGTGTCCACCATCCGCAGTGTCTTCGCCACCAGCGCCCGGTCGAAGCCGGCCGCGACGATCTCGTCCAGACCCTGGTCCCGGTCGACGTACAGCTCCAGGATCCGGTCCAGTACGTCGTAGTCGGGCAGCGAGTCCGTGTCGACCTGCCCCGGGCGCAGTTCTGCGCTGGGCGGCTTGGTGATGGACGCCTCCGGGATCGGCGGGATCTGCCCGCGCTCCTCGGCGGCCCGGTTGCGCCACTTCGCCAGACGGAAGACCGACGTCTTGTAGACGTCCTTGATCGGGCCGTACGCCCCGACCGCGTCGCCGTACAGCGTCGAGTAGCCGACCGCCAGCTCGGACTTGTTGCCCGGCGCGAGGACGATCTGGCCCTCCTGGTTGGAGACGGCCATCAGCGTCGTGCCGCGCAGCCGCGCCTGGAGGTTCTCCTCGGCGAGACCGGTGAGCCCCAGCGAGCCCATGTACGCGTCGAACATCGGCTCGATCGGTACGGTGCGGAAGTTCAGCCCGGTGCGGCGGGCCAGCTCGGCCGCGTCGCCCTTGGAGTGGTCCGAGGAGTACTTCGACGGCATCGAGATGCCGTACACGTTCTGCGCGCCCAGCGCGTCGCAGGCGATCGCCGCGACCAGCGCCGAGTCGATCCCGCCGGAGAGGCCGATCAGCACACTGCTGAAGCCGTTCTTGGCGGCGTACGCCCGCAGGCCCACGACCAGCGCGGAGTACAGCTCCTCGTCGTCGTCCAGCCGCTCGGCGTAGCCGCCGGCCAGCTCCGCGGGGTACGCGGGGAGCGGCTCCTCGGAGAGCACCACGTGGTCGATCCGCAGCCCGTCGTTGACCACCCCGGACGGCGGCTCGGCGGCGGCCGCCGGCAGCTCCAGGTCGAGTACGACGCTGCCCTCGGCGAACTGCGGGGCACGGGCGATCACTTCGCCGTCCCGGTCGACGACGATCGAGTCGCCGTCGAAGACCAGCTCGTCCTGGCCGCCGATCATCGCCAGGTACGCGGTGGTGCAGCCCGCCTCCTGGGCCCGCTTGCGGACCAGTTCCAGCCGGGTGTCGTCCTTGTCCCGCTCGTACGGCGAGGCGTTGATCGACAGCAGCAGCCCGGCACCGGCGGCCCGGGCGGCCGGCACCCGGCCGCCGTCCTGCCAGAGGTCCTCGCAGATCGCGAGCGCCACATCGACGCCGTGCACGCGCACCACCGGCATCGAGTCGCCCGGCACGAAGTACCGGAACTCGTCGAAGACGCCGTAGTTGGGGAGGTGGTGCTTGGCGAAGGTCAGCGCGACCTGCCCGCGGTGCAGCACCGCAGCGGCGTTCCGGGGGGAACCGGCCGGCTGGCCGTAGCGCGGCTGGGCCGTCTCGGAGCGGTCGAGGTAGCCGACCACGACCGGCAGCTCCCCGAAGCCCTCGGCGTCGAGCCGGGCCGCGAGCGCGCGCAGCGCCTGCCGGGAGGCCTCGACGAAGGACGAGCGCAGGGCCAGGTCCTCGACGGGGTAGCCGGTCAGCACCATCTCCGGGAACGCCACCAGATGGGCGCCCTGTTCGGCGGAGTGCCGGGTCCAGTGGACGATCGCCTCGGAGTTGCCGGCGAGGTCACCGACGGTCGAGTCGATCTGATTCAGTGCGAGACGTAGTTGAGGCACGCGCACCAGTGTAATCGTCTGACTGACGCAATGTCCTGGCGGGCCGCGGTATCACGGCCGCGGCCCGCCAGGACCGGTTCGGGGGGGGTCAGTGGCGGTAGCCGAGGACCGTCATCATGCCCACGTCCGAGTGGTAGATGTTGTGGCAGTGCAGCATCCACAGTCCCGGGTTGTTCGCGTCGAACTCGACGGCCAGGGAGCTGTTCGGCCGGACGATCGCGGTGTCCTTGCGCGCCCATTCGGCCCTGCCCCGCTCGGTGGCCTCGTGGCGCCGCCCGGCCGGGCCGACCACGCCGAAGGAGTGCCCGTGCAGATGGATCGGGTGCCACATCTCCGTGGCGTTGTAGAACTCCAGTCTGACCCGCTCGCCCGCCCACACCGGGTGGCGCTGGTGGGGGTCGTACGGGGTGTGGTCGAAGGCCCAGTTGTACGCCCGCATGTTGCCGGTCAGCTTGAACCGGTGGATCCGGTCGGGCTTGCGCCGGGACAGCTCCATGGACGGGTCGGGCCACAGCCCGTACGCCTCCACCAGCTCTCCGTCCAGCTCCCTGGGCCGTACGGTCGCGGTGGGTGCAGTCCCCTTCCCGGTGCGGAGCAGGGCCAGCGCCGTGGCGTTCTTGCCCTCCGCGAGCGCGGTCAGCGGGAACACCCCGTCCCCGGCGGTGACCACCACGTCGTAGCGCTCGCCCATGCCCAGCAGCAGGGCGTCCGTCGTCCGGTGCCGGACCGGGTAGCCGTCGGTGTGGGTGATCGTCATCCGGTGTCCGCCGAGCGCCACCCGGAAGGCGGTGTCGCCGCCCGCGTTGATGATGCGCAGCCGGATCCGGTCGCCGGGCTTCGCGGCGAAGGACGTGGGGAACTTCCGGGTGCGGCCGTTGATCAGGTAGTACGGGTAGGCGACGTCGCCCCCGTGGCTGTCGAGCAGCTCGCTGTAGGAGCCCTCGGCCAGCCGAGTGGGGCCGGTGCGGCCCTTGGGCTTGGCGGGTTTGGCGGGGGAGCCGTGTCCGCCGGAGCCGCTCGCGCTGCCGTGGTGCATCCCGCCCTTGCCGTGGCTGAGTTCGTACAGCACCGAGTCCGGCGTCGAACCGGCCACCCCGTCGACCCAGTCGTCCAGCACGACGACCCACTCCCTGTCGTACTTGAGCGGCTCCCTCGGGTCGTCGACGATCAGCGGCGCGTACAGTCCGCGGTCCTGCTGGACTCCGGTGTGCGGGTGGAACCAGTACGTCCCGGCGTGCGGCACGGTGAAGCGGTAGGCGAATTCGGCGCCGGGTTTGATGGGGGCCTGGGTCACATCGGGCACGCCGTCCATGTCGTTGCGCACATTGAGGCCGTGCCAGTGCAGAGACGTTTCCTCCGGCAGATGGTTGGCGAGGGTGAGCGCCAGGGTGTCGCCCATCGTGACCCGGAGCTCCTTGCCGGGCAGGCGGGCGCCGTACGCCCAGGAGCCGACGATGAGCCCGCCGCCCAGGTCGAGCCGGGACGGAGTGGCGACGAGGTCGACCTTCCGCACGGGGCCCGAGCCGCGCGCGGCCTCGGCCGCCGCGACCTCCTTCCCGCCGGGGGAGACGTACTTGCCCTCGGACCTCCCGCCGGGGGAGGCGTGCTCGCCCTCGGACCTCCCGCCGGGGGAGGCCCCGTGTTCTGTGCCGCCGTGGCTGGTGCCACCGGCGTTCGCGCTACCGGTCTTCTTGCCGCCGCGGCCCGTGTCGGATTCGCCGGAGCACGCGGCCAGTACCGCCGAACCGGCAGTGGCGACAGCGGCGCCGAGCACGGCGCGTCGGGTGGGTGGAGTGCGCATGACGGGGTGCACCTCGGGGTGTTGTCGGTATTTCGGTCTGCTGGGGGAGGGGGAGGCGCCCCTTCTATATGCGCAGTACCGACAACGGGGCCGGTCGGGTCACTTCCGGCCGGGGATCCTGCCCCGGCGGCGGCGGCGCGTCCCGTGCCGCGACGCCCCTGAGGAGGCAGAGGATCCCGATGAGCAGCGAGACGAACAGCAACAACTGTCCGTATGTCGCACATCCACTCAGGGTCATGTCGAGCACCCTACCCCCGCCGGGTATCCCTCGCGCGCAGAAACGTATCGCCGCGGCGGTACGGGGCCCGGCGGGGCGGGCACGCGGCATGGCCCGACACCCCCTCCGGGCTCCCGTCCGGACCCGGCGGGGGGCCGGTCCGGACGGGGGAGCCTTCGGCAGGGGATGCCGGGTCGTGGGCGCCGGGCCGCCGGTTTCCCGGGCCTCGGGCGCCGGGCCGCCGGGCTGCCGGGCCGAGCCGGTGCGGCGGGTCAGCCGCGGGCGTAGACCTTCTCCGCCCAGCCGGCGATCTGCTCCTCGGTGAGGTGCTGCGCCAGGTCGGCCTCGCTGATCATGCCGATCAGCATCTTGTTCTCGACCACCGGGAGCCGGCGGATCCGATGGGTCTGCATCTCCTCCAGAACCATCTCCACGCCGGCCTCCGAATCGATCCAGCGAGGGGTGCCCTGGGCGAGGTCGCCCGCCGTCATCTTCGACGGATCGTGGCCCATCGCCACACAGCCGACCACGATGTCGCGGTCCGTGAGGATGCCGATCATCCGGTCCTGCTCGCCGTTGGCCGAGATGGGCAACGCCCCGACCTTGTGGTCACGCATCAGCTGCGCGGCCCGGTCGAGCGTCTCGTGCGCGGGGATCCACGTGGCCCCGGTGTGCATGATGTCCTTGGCGGTGGTCATGGGGGATTCCTCCTGCGTGCCGATGGGCATGCTGTACGACCCCGAGCGAACCCATCGTCATGGGCCCGTTCGGGGGACGCGACCGCTATCACCCGTTCGGGTGCACCTGCGGCCGGGTCGCGTACCCGGGAATTCCTCAGGAACGGGGTGCGGACCCGCGCGCCGCCAGCAGCCGGGCCATCTCGTCCAGCTCCGACTGCTGGGCCTCGGCCATCCCGCGGGCGAGCCGCTTCTCGGCCTTCACCGTGCAGAGCCGGGCGCAGCCGCGCGCCATGTCGATGCCGCCCCTGTGGTGTTCGGTCATCAGCCGGAGGTACCGGATCTCGGCCGCCCTGCCGCTCGCCTTCCGGAGCCGGTCCAGCTCGGTCCTGGTGGCCATGCCGGGCATGAGGGAGCCGTCATGGGCCCGGTAGCCGGTCCCCATGCCCGCCATCCCGTCCATGCCCGCCGTCCCGTCCATGCCCTTCGCCGAGTGCCCCTCGTGCCCGGCCGCCATCCAGCCCATCGGCTCTGCGGCGGTCGTCTTCGGCAGCTCCCACAGATCCAGCCAGCCGAGCAGCATGCCGCGCTGATTGGCCTGCGTGTTGGCGATGTCGTAGGCGAGCCGGCGCACCTCCTCGTCCTTCGTGCGGTCACGCACGATGAAGGACATCTCCACCGCCTGCTGGTGGTGGACCGCCATGTCACGGGCGAAACCGGCGTCCGCCGAGTCCGCCGCGGGCGGGTGCGGGGCGGCGGCCGCCCGGTCGGCCCCGTCCGCCCCGCCGCGCGCGGAGGCGACCGTCGCCACCCCCGCGAACAGCAGTGCGAGCGCCACGGCGGAGCCCGCCACCCACTCGACGCGCCGGCCGCGGCGCTTCCCGGCGGTCACTGCGCCCCCAGCCCGCCCGTGCACGTCGCACCGGGCTCGGGGGTCTGCGGACCCTGCACGAACTTCGAGAAGAACCGGTCGACCCGCGGGTCGTCGGCACCGTCCACGGTCACCTGGTTCCCCCAGGCGGTCAGCATGATGGTTCCGGCCTGGCCCTCGTACGGGCTCATCAGCGAGTAGGGCGTCCGGCCGACCCGCTCGGCCAGCTTCGCCACATCGGCGGCCGGGGCCCTGTCGGTGTATGTCACCCAGACCGATCCGTGCTCCAGCGCGTGCACGGCGTTCACATCGGGGATCGCCTTCTTGTAGACCTCGCCGTCGCAGTTCATCCATACGGGGTTGTGGTCACCGCCCACCGGCGGCTTCATCGGGTAGGCGACGGTCCCGGTGACGTGGTTGCGGGTCAGCTTCTTCGCGTCCCAGGTCCGCAGTCCCTCGATCGGCCCGTCGGCGGGAGCCTGCTGCCCGTCCGAGGGCGCCTTGTCGTCGGAGGGCGCCTTGCCGTCCGTCGCCGGGGCGGCCTGCTTCTGCTCGGACGCCTCGGACTTGGTCAGCACCAGGTACGAGCCGAACCCGACCAGCCCCACGACCACGAGCACGCTCAGGCTTATGGCCAGGGCACGGTCGCGGCGCTGCCGCGCGCGGTGGGTGTCGTGCGGCTGGGCCATGGGGGTCCTGGGGTCGAAACTCATGTCGTCAGGTCCTTCTGGGAAGGGGCGGGGACGGACAGGCCGAAGGCCGGGAAACCGGCGTGCGCGGGGACGTCACGAAGGCGTGCCACCCCGTGCGCGCCGTGGGCGCCGATCGTAGTGGGTGGCCGGGTGCTCCATCTCACGTCGTGTGCGTAATCTGGGTGAAATCCCGGGTCGTGATACTGGAGCTTCTCCCCTACCCCGGGCGGTGGTGCACGGACCGTCTGAACTGCAAGGATGTGGCTATGGACAAGCAGCAGGAATTCGTCCTCAGGACACTTGAGGAGCGCGACATCCGCTTTGTACGGCTGTGGTTCACCGATGTCCTGGGCTACCTCAAATCCGTCGCGGTCGCCCCTGCGGAACTGGAGCAGGCGTTCGACGAGGGCATCGGCTTCGACGGCTCGGCCATCGAGGGCTTCGCCCGGGTGTACGAGTCCGACATGATCGCCAAGCCGGACCCGGGCACGTTCCAGATCCTGCCGTGGCGGGCGGAGGCCCCCGGCACGGCCCGGATGTTCTGCGACATCCTGATGCCCGACGGCTCGCCCTCCTTCGCCGACCCGCGCTACGTCCTCAAGCGCATCCTCGCCAAGACCTCCGACCTGGGCTTCACCTTCTACACCCACCCGGAGATCGAGTTCTTCCTGCTGAAGGACAAGCCGGTCGACGGCAGCCGCCCCACCCCCGCCGACAGCTCCGGCTACTTCGACCACACCCCGCAGAACGTCGGCATGGACTTCCGCCGCCAGGCGATCACCATGCTCGAATCCATGGGCATCTCGGTCGAGTTCAGCCACCACGAGGGCGCTCCCGGCCAGCAGGAGATCGACCTGCGGTACGCGGACGCGCTCTCCACCGCCGACAACATCATGACCTTCCGCCTGGTGATGAAGCAGGTCGCGCTGGAGCAGGGCGTGCAGGCGACGTTCATGCCGAAGCCGTTCTCCGAGTACCCCGGCTCGGGCATGCACACCCACCTCTCGCTCTTCGAGGGCGACCGCAACGCCTTCTACGAGTCGGGCGCCGAGTACCAGCTCTCCAAGGTCGGCCGCTCCTTCATCGCCGGCCTGCTCACCCACGCCGCGGAGATCTCCGCCGTCACCAACCAGTGGGTCAACTCCTACAAGCGCATCTGGGGCGGCTCCTCCCGCGCCGCGGGCGCCGGCGGCGAGGCCCCCTCGTACATCTGCTGGGGCCACAACAACCGCTCCGCGCTCATCCGCGTCCCGATGTACAAGCCCGGCAAGACCGGCTCCGCCCGGGTGGAGGTCCGCTCCATCGACTCCGGCGCCAACCCCTACCTGACGTACGCGGTGCTGCTCGCCGCGGGCCTCAAGGGCATAGAGGAGGGCTACGAACTCCCGGCCGGCGCCGACGACGACGTCTGGGCGCTGTCCGACGCGGAGCGCCGCGCGATGGGCATCGAGCCGCTGCCGCAGAACCTGGGCGAGGCGATCGCACTGATGGAGAAGAGCGAACTGGTCGCCGAGACGCTCGGCGAACACGTCTTCGACTTCTTCCTGCGCAACAAGAAGCAGGAGTGGGAGGAGTACCGCTCCGAGGTCACCGCCTTCGAGCTGAAGGCGCTGCTGCCGGTGCTGTGACCGCGACGCGGTGACATCCGGGCCGGAGGCGGTGCGCCTCCGGCCCGGAGTGCGTCGAGGGGCCGGGGCGCCGAACCCGGCGCGGAACGAAGCCAGTTGGGGGACTGGTAGGAAACTTTCCTGTTCGCTAGCATTCCCGGCGGTGGCTCGGCGCGGTGCCCCGCTACCCAGGCATGACGCGCTCAGTGAGAGCTCTGGCCCGGCCACCACGACCCCGCCCCTGCCCGCGCCCCGGGCCGGACGCGGGGCCACGCACCGATGCCCAGCTCTCGCCACCCCCACAAGGCCAGGAGTCCAGGGATGCATCCGAACGGCTCAGCTCTGCTTCTCACGCCCACGCGGCGCCGTACGGTGGGCGTGGTCATCGCCGCCGTACTCGTCCTCGTGGGCGGCCTGTTGCTCGCCTACCCCGACCGGGCCGGCGCCGCCGCCGACCCCCTCATCTCGGGCGGCAAGACCGCCACCTCCTCCTCCGAGGAAAGCTCCGGCCTCGGACCGCAGAACGCCTTCGACGGCGACCCCGCCACCCGCTGGGCCAGCGTCGAGGGCAAGGACCCCCAGTGGCTGAGCGTCGACCTCGGTGCCACCGCCGACGTCACGCGGGTGAAGCTGAGCTGGGAGGACGCGTACGCCAAGGCGTACCGGATCGAGATCTCCGCCGACGGCACCAACTGGACCCGGCTCGCCGACGAGACGGCCGGCGACGGCGGCACCGACGACTGGCCCGCCCTCACCGGGAAGGGCCGCTACCTGCGCGTGTACGGCACCGCACGCGCCACCGCCTACGGCTACTCGCTGTACGAGTTCGAGGTGTACGGCACGCTCGGCGGCCAGCCGCCGCAGACCGGTGCCTTCACCGTGGTCGCCGCCGGTGACATCGCCGCCCAGTGCACCGCGTCCGACAGCGACTGCGCCCACCCCAAGACCGCCGCACTGGCCAAGAAGATCGACCCGAAGTTCTATCTGACGATGGGCGACAGCCAGTACGACGACGCCCGGATCTCCGACTTCCGCAACTACTACGACAAGACCTGGGGCGCCTTCAAGGCCAAGACGCGTCCGGTGCCGGGCAACCACGAGACGTACGACCCGGCCGGCGCGCTGGCCGGCTACAAGGCCTACTTCGGGGACATCGCCTACCCCCAGGGCAAGACCTACTACAGCTACGACGAGGGCAACTGGCACTTCATCGCCCTCGACTCCAACTCCTTCGACAAGAGCGCCCAGATCGACTGGCTCAAGGCGGACCTCGCCAAGAACAGCAAGGCGTGCATCGCCGCCTACTGGCACCACCCGCTGTACTCCTCGGGCGGACACGGCAACGACCCGGTCAGCAGGCCGGTCTGGAAGATCCTCTACGGGGCCAAGGCCGACCTGGTGCTCAACGGGCACGACCACCACTACGAGCGGTTCGCCCCGCAGAACCCCGACGGGAAGGCCGTCGCCGACGGGATCACCGAGATCGTCGGCGGGATGGGCGGCGCCGAGCCCTACCCCATCGAGGAGGTCCAGCCCAACAGCCAGAAGCGGATCAGCGGTGAATACGGCGTCCTGAAGATGGACTTCACCGACTCCGGCTACAGCTGGAACTACGTCGGCACCGACAACAAGACCAAGGACACCAGCCCGAAGTACACCTGCCACTGATGTACCTGGCGACCACAGGCCGCCGCGACACACCGGTCCGACCCCGCTCCGGCGGGGCGGGCCGGCGTGTCCCCGGCACCGTCCTGGCACTCGGCACGGTCAGCCTCGTCACCGACATCTCCTCCGAGATGGTCACCGCGGTGCTGCCGCTCTACCTGGTCCTCGGACTGGGTCTCTCACCCCTCCAATTCGGCTTCCTGGACGGCCTGTTCAACGGTGTGGCCGCCGTCGTACGACTGGTCGGCGGGTACGCCGCCGACCGCGGCCGCGGACACAAACGGGTCGCCGGGCTCGGCTACGCCCTCTCCGCCCTCTCCCGGCTCGGCCTGCTCCTCGCGGGCGGCGCCACCCCCCAGATCGCGGCCGCCCTGGCCACCGACCGGGTCGGCAAGGGCATCCGCACCGCACCCCGCGACGCGCTGATCACCCTGAGCAGCCCGCCCGAGACGCTCGGCCGGTCCTTCGGCGTGCACCGGGCGATGGACACCACGGGCGCCCTGCTGGGCCCGCTCGCCGCGTTCGCCCTGCTCTGGGCGACCGCCGACGCCTACGACGCGGTGTTCGTCGTCAGCTTCTGCGTCGGCCTGCTCGGGGTACTGCTCCTCGTCCTGTACGTCCCCGGGCAGCAACCTGCCCCGCCGGTGCGCCCGGCACCCCGCAGGCGCAAGCCGTTCCAGGCGCTCCGCGATCCCGCCTTCCGGCGGATCCTGGCCGCCGCCTCCCTGCTCGGTGCCGCCACCATCGGCGACGCCTTCGTCTACCTCCTGCTCCAGGACCGGCTCGACCTCCCCGTCAGCTGGTTCCCGTTGCTGCCGCTCGGCGCGGCGGCCTGCTACCTGCTGCTGGCGATCCCGGCCGGCCGGATCGCGGACCGGGTCGGCCGACGGCTGCCCTTCCTGTACGGACACCTCGCCCTGCTCGGCGTGTACGCCACGCTCCTCGCCCCGCTCGGCGGCCCGGCCCTGCTCCTCCTCGTACCCGTCCTCGTACTGCTCGGGGTCTTCTACGCCACCACCGACGGGGTGCTGATGGCCCTCGCCGGACCCGTGCTGCCCATCGACGGGCGGGCGGGCGGACTCGCCGTGCTCCAGACCGGACAGGCACTGGCCCGGCTGCTCGCCGCGGCGGGCTTCGGCGCCGCCTGGACCCTGTGGGGGCCGGGCCCCGCACTGTGGGCGGCGCTCTCGGCCCTGCTCGCCGCCCTCGCCGGCGGCTGGGCGCTGCTGCCGCGCGACCCGTCCGGCACCCCGGCCCCCGGACAGCCGCAAGCCCAGATCCCCGAAAGGCGGACCGCATGAGTGCCAGGTTCCCGAAACCCGCGACCCCGCTGGGCCCCCGGGCCAGGATCGCCGTCGTGGTGGCCGCGGTGCTGCTCCTCGCGGGCGGCTCCGTCGGGTACGTGATGCACGCCGAGCAGCGGACGAAGGACCGACGGACCGAGGCCGACGCCTCGTTCGCCCTCGGCGGGCCCGCGCTGTACTTCCGGGACACGGCCGGCGGGCGGGTCGCCCACCAGCCGCTCACCGCCGCCCGGACCGGCGGCGGCACCCGTACCCGCGGCGGCCCCGCCTGCGACCGGTTCTACGCCTCCGGCGAAGGCGCGCTCTGCCTGCGCGCCAAACCCGGGGTGCTGCCCAGGACGTACGCGATCGTCCTCGACCGGCGGCTGCGCGAGAAGCGCCGGATCACCGTGCCGGGCGTGCCCACCCGCGCCCGGGTCTCGGCGTCCGGGCGGATGGTGTCCTGGACGGTGTTCGCGACCGGCGACTCGTACGCCACCACGTCCTTCTCCACCCGCACCGCCATCCTCGATCTGCGCACCGGCTACCTCATCAAGTCCATGGAGAACATCCAGCTCACCATCGACGGCGCCCGCTACCACGCCCCCGACGTCAACTACTGGGGCGTGACCTTCGCCCGCGACGACAACCGCTTCTACGCGACCGTCTCCACCAAGGGCCGCACCCACCTCGTCGAGGGGAACATGCGGGACTGGACGGCGAAGGCGCTCCGGCAGAACGTCGAATGCCCCTCCCTGTCGCCCGACAACACCCGGCTCGCCTTCAAGAAGAAGGTCTCCGACGACGCGGCCGCGCCCTGGCGGCTGTACGTCCTGGACCTGCGGACCATGCGGGAGACGCCGCTCGCCGAGAAGCACAGCGTCGACGACCAGGCGGCCTGGCTGGACGACAGCACGCTCGCCTACGCACTGCCCGGCGGGGACGGCCGGGGAAGCGACATCTGGACCGTTCCGGCCGACGGCACGGGGACACCGCGCGTGGCCGTGAGGGGAGGATCGTCACCGGTCGCGGTGGCGGGCTGAACGATGTTCCCCCGGCAGGTGTAATGTGACGCATCCCCACACGGGGGCCGACCGAGGAGGTGAGACCCATTACCGCTGTATCAGGCTGGGTGCTCAGCTCTCGCGAACGCGTGGTCGACCCGACATAGTCGACCGCGGAGCGCCCATCGGCTTTCCCGAAAGGCTCCGCACATGTCGGTCACCGCTTCACCGCTCACCCTTGCCACCATCGTCCCCGCGCTCCGCGCCGCCGGCTGCGTATTCGCCGAGGACGAGGCGGAACTGATCCTCGCCACCGCCGCCGGCCCCGCCGAGACCGCCGCCATGGTCGAACGGCGGGTCGCCGGACTGCCCCTGGAACACGTCCTCGGCTGGGCCGAGTTCGACGGCCTGCGGATCGCCGTCGGCCCCGGCGTCTTCGTACCCCGCCGCCGCACCGAGTTCCTGGTCCGGCAGGCCGCAGCCCTCGCCGGTCCGGGTGCGGTCGTCGTCGACCTGTGCTGCGGCTCCGGAGCCCTCGGCGCCGCGCTCGCCGCGACGCTGGGCCGGGCCGAACTCCACGCCGCGGACGTCGAACCCGCCGCCGTGCGGTGCGCCCGCCGCAACATCGGTGACGCGGGCCAGGTGTACGAGGGCGACCTCTTCGAGCCGTTGCCCGCCTCGCTGCGCGGCCGGGTGGAGATCCTGCTCGCCAATGTGCCGTACGTACCCACGTCCGACGTCGAACTGCTCCCCCCGGAGGCCCGGATCCACGAACCGCGGGTGGCGCTGGACGGCGGCGCGGACGGCCTCGACGTCCTGCGCCGGGTCGCCGCCGAGGCCCCGAGGTGGCTGGCACCGGGCGGGCATCTGCTGGTCGAGACGAGCGAACGGCAGGCGGCACGGGCCGAGGAGACCGTCGCCCGCAGCGGCCTGATCCCGCGCGTGGTCACCTCCGACGAGCTGTACGCGACCGTCGTCGTCGCCACCAGGCCCGGCCGGGCGGCTGAGGTCCGTCCGCCGCTGATCAGCTGAACCGCCACCGGGTCTGGCTGAAGTGGGCGCCCCTGCCGAAGCCGAAGGCCTTGCGGGGGCGCACCTGGAAGACCAGGGCCGTATGGCCCGCGTTCACGAAGGCGCCGTCCCGGACGTCGAAGTGCCACTGCGGGCCGTACTTCGCCTCCCAGGCCGCGGCCAGCCGGTTCAGCGGCGCCTGGTCCGTCACCCGCTCGGCCCGGCCCTCGATCACCACATCCAGCCCCTTCGACATGGTGTTGTCCCCGGTTCCGGTCGTCAGCACCACTTCGGGGTTGGCGGCCAGATTCAGGGCCTTGCGTTCCTCGGCGCCGGTGGCGAAGTGCAGCGCGTCGTCCGCCCACACCCCGATCAGCGGAGTGACGTGCGGGCGTCCGCCGGGACGCACCGTGGACAGCCAGTACACCTCCGCCCCGGTCAGCAGCTCCCTCGCCACCGGCCACGGGCAGGCCGTAGCGCCCGCCTCGCTGTAGTCGGGATCCAGCTCGGCGAAGGGTTCGAATCCTGGCATGTGGGCCTCCCGGTCCGGTCGTGGAAATGATCGTGCCTGTGAAGTGAGGACTGCGCACGCGCTCCGAAATCATCGGGACACGCCCTCCGAAATCCTCGGGACACGCCCTCCGGATTCCTCGGAGAGGGGCCGCAGGGCCTCGCCGGCCCACTCCCCGCCGCCGGGGAAGGCCGTAAGCTCGGAGCGCTGGATTGTGTGTGGCGGCGAGCGGGAGAGCACGGAATGACGACGGTGCCGGGGCGCAGGAGCAGCACGTTCACCCGACTGCTGCGGCACGGCTTCACCGACCCCTCCGCCGCCGAGCGGCTGCTGGACCTGCCCGATCTGTCGTCCGTACGCTCCGACCCGGTGCTGCTCGAAGCCCTGGGCGCCACCGCCGACCCGGATCTGGCCCTGAACGGGCTGGTGCGGCTGGTGGAGGCCGAGGAGGCGGACGAACGGCAGATCCTGCTGGACACGCTCATCACCGCCAAACCGCTGCGGGACCGGCTGCTCGGGGTGCTCGGCGCGTCCGAGGCGCTCGGCGACCACCTCGCCCGCCACCCCCGCGACTGGCAGGCCCTGGTCACCTACGAGGCCACCGACCTCCACCCCGGCGTGGCCGAGTTCGAGCAGGGGCTCGCCGGGGCCGACGACCCGGACTCGCTGCGCGTCGCCTACCGCCGGTGCCTGCTGTCGATAGCGGCCCGTGACGTGTGCGGGACGACGGACGTCGCCGAGGCCGCCGCCGAACTGGCCGACCTGGCCACCGCGACCCTGCGGGCGGCGCTCGCCATCGCCCGTACGGCGGCGCCCGCCGACGCCGCCCGCTGCCGGCTGGCCGTGATCGCGATGGGCAAGTGCGGCGGGCACGAGCTGAACTACGTCTCCGACGTCGACGTCATCTTCGTGATGGAACCGGTCGACGGCCACGAGGAGAGCGACGCCGTACAGGCCGCCACGAGGCTGGCCGCGCACATGATGCGGATCTGTTCCGACACGACCGTCGAGGGCACCATCTGGCCCGTCGACGCCAACCTCCGCCCCGAGGGCCGCAACGGCCCCCTGGTGCGGACCCTCTCCTCCCACCTCGCGTACTACCAGCGCTGGGCCAAGACCTGGGAGTTCCAGGCACTGCTCAAGGCCCGGCCGGTGGCCGGCGACCCCGAACTCGGCGCGGAGTACGTCGAGGCCGTCTCGCCGCTGGTGTGGCAGGCCGCGGACCGCGAGAACTTCGTCCCCGACGTGCAGAAGATGCGCCGCCGCGTCGTCGACAACATCCCCGCCGACCGCGTCGACCGCGAGATCAAGCTCGGCCCCGGCGGGCTGCGGGACGTCGAATTCGCCGTACAGCTGCTGCAGTTGGTGCACGGCCGCAGCGACACCACCCTGCGCAGCGGCACCACGCTGGAGGCGCTGCGCGCGCTCGCCGAGGGCGGCTACGTGGGCCGGGTGGACGCCGCACAACTGGACGACGCCTACCGCTTCCTGCGCGCCATGGAGCACCGCATCCAGCTCTACCGGCTGCGCCGCACCCACCTCGTCCCCGAGGACGCACCGGACCTGCGGCGGATCGGCCGCTCCCTCGGGATGCGCACCGACCCGATCACCGAACTCAACCAGGCGTGGAAGCGGCACGCCTCCGTGGTGCGGCGGCTGCACGAGAAGCTGTTCTACCGGCCGCTGCTCGACGCCGTCGCCCAGCTCGCGCCGGGGGAGACCCGGCTCAGCGCGAAGGCGGCCGCGCACCGGCTCGAAGCGCTCGGCTACGCCGATCCGGCCGCCGCGCTGCGGCACCTGGAGGCGCTGTCGTCCGGGGTGTCGCGCAAGGCCGCCATCCAGCGCACCCTGCTCCCGGTGCTGCTGGGCTGGTTCGCGGACTCCGCCGATCCGGACGCCGGGCTGCTCGGCTTCCGCAAGGTGTCCGACGCCCTCGGCAAGACCCCCTGGTACCTGCGGCTGCTGCGGGACGAGGGCGCGGCGGCGGAGAACCTCGCCCGGGTGCTGTCGGCCGGCCGGCTCGCCCCCGACCTGCTGCTGCGGGCCCCGGAGGCGGTGGCGCTGCTCGGCGACCCGCAGGGGCTGCGGCCGCGCACCCGGGAGAACCTGGAGCAGGAGGTGCTCGCCGCGGTGGGGCGGGCGGACAACGCCGAGACCGCGGTCGCGGTGGTGCGCGGGGTGCGGCGGCGCGAGCTGTTCCGGACCACGGCCGCCGACCTCATCGGCTCGTACGGCACGGAGGACAGGCCCGCCGAGGAGGACCCGGGGGCGCTGGTCGACCGGGTCGGCGCAGCGGTCACCGATCTGAACGCCGTCACGATCGCGGGCGCCCTGCGCGCCGCCGTACGCGAACAGTGGGGTGACACCCTCCCCACCCGTTTCGCGGTCATCGGCATGGGCCGCTTCGGCGGCCACGAGCTGGGCTACGGCTCCGACGCCGATGTGCTGTTCGTCCACTCGCCGCGCGAGGGCGTCGACGAGCAGGAGGCCGGCCGGGCCGCGAACGCGGTGGTCTCCGAGATGCGCCGGCTGCTCCAACTGCCCACCGCGGACCCGCCGTTGATCATCGACGCGGATCTTCGGCCGGAGGGCAAGAGCGGACCGCTGGTGCGTTCGCTGGCATCGTACGAGGCGTACTACCGGCGCTGGTCGCTGGTCTGGGAGAGCCAGGCGCTGCTGCGCGCCGAACCGGTCGCGGGCGACGAGGAACTGGGCCGCGCGTTCATCGAGCTGGTCGATCCGCTGCGCTATCCCATGGAGGGCCTGGGGGAGGACGCGGTCCGTGAGATCCGGCGGCTGAAGGCCCGGATGGAGTCCGAGCGGCTGCCGCGCGGCGCGGATCCCGCGCTCCACACCAAGCTGGGGCGCGGTGGGCTGAGCGACGTCGAGTGGACCGTCCAGCTGATGCAGATGCAGCACGGCTGGGTGGAACCGGGACTGCGCACCACCCGCACCCGCGAGGCGCTGGCGGCGGCCTGTGCGGCGGAGCTGATCTCCGGCGAGGACGCGCAGACGCTGGACGAGGCATGGGTGCTGGCGACCCGGGTGCGCAACGCGGTGATGCTGGTACGCGGCCGGCCGGGCGACACCTTCCCGTCGGGACCGCGTGAACTCACCGCTGTGGGGCGGTACCTGGGGTACGAACCCGGTCACGTCGGCGACATGCTGGACGACTACCGGCGGATCACCCGGCGGGCGCGGGCGGTGATGGAGGAGCGGTTCTACGGGGCGTGAGGCGGGGCGTACGGCGGGGCGCCCGGGTCGCCCCTGTCACACCTCCTTCGCGTTCAGCAGCGCGCGGGCGTGCCCGATGAACGCGTCCAGCGCCAGTTCGAACGCCGCGTCCGCCCGGCCCGTGCCCACCGCGGCCAGCGCCTCGGCCAGACGCGGTGTCGTGGTGTCGTCCGGCAGCTCCCACATCGTCTCCGGAGCCGCCAGGTCCAGCGCCGACCCCAGGACCAGGTTCTCCAGCGCGGTGATCACCGTCATCACCTCGGCCATCGCGAAGCCGACGCCGAGCAGCAGCCGGACCGCCCGCTCGTAGTGCTCCAGGACCTTCGGGGCGCGCACCGGTGAGGTCATCAGCAGCGGGATCGCGCGCGGGTGGGCGGCGAACGCGGCACGGTAGGAGCGGGCCCAGGCCGTCATGGCCGCGTCCCAGGGCTCCACGTCGAAGACCGCGGAGTCGATCGCGGCGCACACCCGTTCCCGGACGAGCTCGACGACCCCGCCCCTCCCGTCCACGTGGTGGTAGACCGAGCCGGTCTGCACCCCGAGTCGCCGGGCCATCTGCGGGACGCTGAACTCGCCTTTCTCGTCGATGAGTTCGAGCGCGGCGGTGGTGATGCGCTCCCGGTCCAGCAGCGGTGTGCGCGGCCGTCCCATGCGTGGTTCTCCTGACGTGTGTCCGCCGGGAGGTCTTCCCGGATGCCCAGAGGTGAGGCTACATTGCGCAAACCGAAAGCCTTTAGGTTTCTGGTCACCGGTCCCTGCCCCGCCAGTCGCAGAAGGGCTCTCCTTTCGCATGGAAGCGCCAACCCTCAGAAAAGGCACCCTCGGTACCGCCGACATCGCCTTCTTCGTCATCTCGGCCGCCGCCCCGCTCACGGTGATGGCCGGAGTCGCCCCCATCGCCATCATGCTCGGCGGCATCGGCGCCCCCGTCGGCTATCTGCTGGCCGGCGTGACCCTTGCGATCTTCGCCATCGGATTCACCACCATGAGCCGCCACGTCCGCAGCGGCGGCGCGTTCTACGCGTACATCACCCGGGGCCTCGGCCGCCCCGTCGGCATCGCCGCCGCCCTGATCGCGATGCTCGGCTACAACGGCATGGAGATCGGTGTCTACGGGCTGCTCGGCTCCACCACCGCCGACACCGTCCAGGCCCTGTGGGGCATCGACATCCCCTGGCTGCCGGTCTCCCTCGCCGGGCTGCTGCTCATCTGGTACGGCGGCTTCCGCTCCATCGACTTCGGCGCCAAGGTCCTCGGGGTGCTGCTCGTCGCCGAGACCGGGATCCTCGTACTGCTCGCCGGCGGAGTGCTGCTGGACGGCGGGGCCGACGGAATCTCGCTCGCCTCGTTCACCCCCGGCAAGGTCTTCGTACCCGGCACGGCGGCCGTGCTGGCCTGCGCGTTCGCCGCCTTCACCGGCTTCGAGTCCACGGTGATCTACCGGCGCGAGGCGCGGAACCCGGACCGTACCGTCCCCCGCGCCACCTATATCGCCGTCGCGTTCCTCGGGCTCTTCTACGCGTTCGTCGTCTGGACCGTCGTCCAGGCGTTCGGCGACGCGCACGTCGTCGAGGCCGCGGCCACCGACCCGGGCGGGCTGTTCTTCTCGGCCATCACCCACTACGTCGGCTCCTGGGCCGCGGACCTGATGCACATCCTGATCGTCACCAGCGTCCTCGCCTCGCTGCTCGCCTTCCACAACGCCATCAACCGGTACGGGCTCGCACTCTCCGAGGAAGGGGTGCTGCCCAGGGCGCTCGGCCGCGTCCACTCCCGCCACCGTTCCCCGTACGTGGCCGGACTCGCCCAGATCGCGCTCGGAGCGGTGATCGTCATCGCCTTCGCGGCGGCCGGCGCCGACCCGTACGCGCAACTGCTGCTCTGGGTCAACACTCCGGGAATGCTCGGCCTGATGCTGCTCCAGCTGCTCGCCGCGATCGCCGTACCGCTGTTCTTCCGCCGGTTCGAGCACGGCGAGGGCCCCTTCCGTACCGTCGTCGCCCCGGTCGTCGCCGCCGTGCTGCTGGCGGCCGCCATCGTCCTGGTCACGGACCACGTCGATCTGTTTTCCGGCGCCTCGACCGGGGTGAACATCGTGCTCGTCTCGCTGGTGCCAGCGGTCTTCCTGACCGGACTGGCGCTCGCGTACCGGCTGAAGCGCGACAAGCCCGAGGTGTACGCCCGGTTCGCCGCCGAGCCCGCGTCCCCGGACCCCGTCACCACCCCCGCCGCTCCCTCCGCCACCACCGTCTAAGGAGTTCCACCATGTCCGCAGCCGACCTCCTCCTCACCGGAGCCCGTGTCCGCACCCTCGACCCGGCCCGGCCGGAAGCCACCGCCGTGGCGGTCAAGGACGGGGTGATCACCGCCGTCGGCGACGAGGCCGGGCTGCGCGAGTGGCGCGGCAACGGCACCGAGCACATCGACCTGTCCGGGGCCACCCTCACCCCCGGCCTGGTCGACGCGCACAGCCACCCGGTCTGGGGCCTGGAGATGGCCACCGGCACCGACCTCACCGGCGTCCGCGACCTCGACCAGCTGCGCGCCGCCCTGGCCGGGGCCGAGCGGACGGAGGGCTGGATCGTCGCCTGGGGCCTGGACCACAACGCCTTCGGCGGCCGCCCCGTCGACCGGGCGCTGATCGAGGACGCCACCGGCGGCGCACCCGCCTTCATCCGGCTCTACGACGGGCACTCCGCACTGGCCGGCGGGGCGGCCCTGGAACGCGCCGGGATCACCGGCCCGCGCACCTTCGCCCAGCGCTCCACCGTCGTCTGCGACCCCGACGGCCGCCCCACCGGGCACCTGATCGAGCACGCCGCGATGGACCTGGTCGGGAAACGGCTGCCCAGGCCCTCGTACGCCGAGCGCCGCGCCCGCCTCGTGGAACTGCTCTCCGCCATGGCCGCCACCGGTCTCACCGGGGCCCATGTGATGGACCTGGCCGACGGCTCGGTGCCCGGGCTGCTGGCCGCCGTGGAGGAGGAGACCGACCTGCCGGTACGGCTGCGGCTGGCCCCCTGGTGCATGCCGGGCGCGGACAAGGAGGCCCTGGACGAGCTGGTGCGCGTACAGAGCGAGGCGGGCCGGCTCTGGCGGGTCGGCGGCGTCAAGTTCTTCATGGACGGCACCGTCGAGGGCGGCACCGCCTGGCTGGAGCACGCCGACTGCCACGGGGAGGGCACCGAGGCGTTCTGGCCGGACCCCGAGGCGTACACCGCCGCCGTCCACCAGCTGCACCACGCCGGGGTGCGCACCGCCACCCACGCCATCGGGGACGCCGCCGTCCGGCATGTGCTGGACACGGTCGAGGCCCTGGGGGAGAGCGGCCGGCTCCGCCACCGCGTCGAGCACATCGAGACCGTGCCGAACGGTCTGGCCGCCCGGTTCGCCGAGCTGGGGGTGATCGCCTCGATGCAGCCCACCCACACCGCGTACACCCGGGCCGACCACAGCGACGAGTGGTCGAAGCGGCTGGGCGACGAGCGGGCCGGCCGGGCCTGGCGCTGCCGGGACCTGCGCGACGCCGGGGCGTACCTGGCGCTGGGCTCGGACTGGCCGATCGCCCACTACGACGTACGGCAGGTGCTGGCCACGGCCCGGCTGCGGCGGCTGCCCGGGGCGTACGACACCGAGCCGGTCACCGCCGAGCAGGCGCTGACCGGGCTGATGGCGCTGGAGGGCTGCACCTCGCACGCGGCGGTCGCCGCCGGGGAGCAGCGGGTGGCGGGCCGGATCGCGGTGGGCCACCGGGCCGATCTGACGGCGTTCGGCGTGGATCCGGTGGACGCGCCGGCGGACGAGCTGGGCGAGGCGCCGGTGCGGCTCACGGTGTGCGGGGGGCGGGTGACGCACCGGGGCTGAGGCGGTGGCGGGCGGACCGGGTCCTCAGCGACGGCCCGCCGCCGCGCCCGCCGCCGGGCGCCGGGTCACCGGCGCGCCCGCGGACAGCCCCGACAGCCGGGCCCTGCCGCGCGGCGGCGGCACCAGCCTGGGCAGGTGGTGCGGCAGCGAGCCGTACCAGGCGTACGAGACGGCGTAACCGAAGGCGAGGCACGCCATGCCGCCCAGCGCGTCCAGCCAGAAGTGGTTGGCGGTCGACACGATGACGACCAGGGTGATCGTCGGGTAGAGCAGGGCCAGGACACGCGCCCAGGGCGCGGCGGCCAGCGCGAAGACGGTCAGGCCGCACCAGAGCGACCAGCCGATGTGTATCGACGGCATGGCCGCGTACTGGTTCGACATGTTCTTGAAGTTGCCCGAGGCCATCGAACCCCAGGTGTGGTGGACCAGCACGGTGTCGATGAAGCGGCCGCCGTTCATCAGCCGGGGCGGCGCCAGCGGATACAGGTAGTAGCCGAGCAGCGCCACACCCGTGGTCGCGAACAGGGCCAGCCGGGCCGCCGCGTAACGGCCGGGGTGACGGCGGAACAGCCACACCAGCACACAGACGGTGACGACGAAGTGCAGTGTCGCGTAGTAGTAGTTCATCGAGACGATCAGCCATGTCACGGAATTCACCGCATGGTTGACGGTCTGTTCCACGGCGATGCCCAGGTACTTCTCGGCCGACCAGATCCGGTCCGCGTTGCGCAGCGCGTCGGTCCGCTGCTCCGGGACGGCGTTGCGGACCAGCGAGTACATCCAGTAACTGGCCGCGACGAGCAGGATCTCGAACCAGAGGCGCGGTCGGCGCGGGGAGCGCAGCGAACGCAGTGCGGCGAGCGGGAAACGTTGTCCCGCCGGGCCGCCGTCACGACGTCCGGTGCCCTGCCTCGCGTTCGCCGCAGGGGCCGCCTCGTCCACGATGGGTGACGGGGTGGCCTCGGGCCGGCCTTCCTTCGATGTCACGCTCAATTCACCCATAGGCACAGAGTCTGCCAGAAAACGCCCTTCCGCCCGATCATCCACCGGCCGGGGCCGGACCGCACATCCGTGGGTGACGGAACTGCGTACAGGGGGCGGGCGTGGGATCCTTGAGCGGTCAGGCGGTGGCGGCCGGAGCGGGCCCGGGGCCGGCTGCCGTTGAACCGCGAACGACCAGTTCGGGCATGAAGACGAACTCGCTGTGCGGAGCGGGCGTGCCGCCGATCTCCTCCAGGAGCGTGCGCACCGCGGCCTGGCCCATCGCCGTCACCGGCTGACGGATCGTCGTCAGCGGCGGATCGGTGAACGCTATGAGCGGCGAGTCGTCGTAACCGACCACGGACAGATCGCGTGGCACCCGCATCGACAGCCGCCGGGCGGCCCGGATCGCGCCGAGCGCCATCATGTCGCTCGCGCACACCACCGCCGTGCAGCCCCGCTCCATCAGTGCCGAGGCCGCGGCCTGTCCACCCTCAAGAGTGAACAGTGAATGCTGGATCAGCCCCTCCACCGCCTCCGGCGCGAGCCCCAACTGGTCCCGCACGGTCGCGTGGAAGCCCTCGATCTTGCGCAGCACCGGCACGAACCGCTTCGGGCCGACCGCCAGGCCGATCCGCTGATGCCCCAGCGACACCAGGTGTGTCACCGCGAGCCGCATCGCGGCCCGGTCGTCCGGCGAGATGAACGGCGCCTGCACCTTCGGCGAGAAGCCGTTGACCAGGACGAAGGGGACGCCCTTGGCGCGCAGTTGCTCATAGCGCTGCATGTCGGCCGAGGTGTCGGCGTGCAGTCCGGAGACGAAGATGATGCCCGAGACGCCGCGGTCGACCAGCATTTCGGTCAACTCGTCCTCGGTGGAGCCGCCGGGGCTCTGGGTGGCGAGCACCGGGGTGTAGCCCTGCCGTGTCAGCGCCTGGCCGATGACCTGGGCCAGGGCGGGGAAGATGGGGTTCTCCAACTCGGGCGTGATCAGGCCGACCAGTCCCGCGCTGCGCCTGCGCAGCCGTACGGGCCGTTCGTAGCCGAGGACGTCGAGCGCGGCGAGAACGGATTCGCGGGTGGCCGCAGCAACACCGGGCTTGCCGTTCAGTACACGGCTGACCGTCGCTTCGCTGACCCCCGCCTGAGTTGCGATATCGGCAAGCCGTGCGGTCATGGAAGTGGACTGTACCGGGCGTATGTCGGATTGCCCACCATGGGCATGAATCGGACGACTGCCTCCGTGCGCCGGTTCGCGAGGGTTTACCGGCAACTTCTTGCAAGGTCTTGCGGGCCGGGTCTGTCGGCTCCGGTCGGATCGTCGCACCGCACGGCCTACGGGCTGTGGCCTGCCGCTGCCAGGGTGTGATGCCCGCCGTCAAGGGTCTTGACGGCAACCGTGAGGACACGCGAATGTAACGATCGTCGGTGCTTGCAGAAATCTTCCGCAAACTCTTTCGGCGTTCTTTCATCCTTGTTACGTTCTCGTCGACCCGGCGCCGCGACGGAGCGGTACGGCAGTTGAAGGAGTTCAGATGCGACGTGGCATAACGGCCACCGCCCTGGTCGCGGCCCTGGCCCTCGCGGCGACCGCCTGCGGCAGCGACAACGAGTCCGACGGCACGGGCAAGAGCTCGGGTGAGCTCTCCGGCACGGTGACGTGGTGGGACACCTCCACCGCGGGCAGTGAGGACAAGGTCTTCAAGAAGATCGCCGAGGACTTCGAGAAGAAGCACCCGAAGGTCGACGTCAAGTACGTCAACGTGCCCTTCGGCGACGCGCAGAACAAGTTCAAGAACGCGGCGCAGTCCGGCTCCGACGCCCCCGACGTCATCCGCTCCGAGGTCGCCTGGACCCCCGAGTTCGCGGACCTCGGCTACCTCGCTCCGCTCGACGGCACCACCGCGCTGAAGGACTCGGGCGACTTCCTCAAGCAGGCCGCCGCGTCCACCAAGTACAAGGACAAGACGTACGCGGTGCCGCAGGTCATCGACTCCATGGGAATCTTCTACAACAAGAAGATCTTCAAGGAGGCCGGCGTCGAGGTCCCCAAGACCGTCGACGAGCTGAAGACCGTCTCCAAGAAGATCAAGGACAAGACCGGCAAGACCGGTATGTACCTGCGCGGCGACGACGCGTACTGGTTCCTCTCCTTCCTGTACGGCGAGGGCGGCGACATGGTCGACGCGTCCGCCAAGTCCGTCACCATCGACAACCCCGCGGGCGTCAAGGCGATGAAGGTCGTCAAGGACCTCGTCGACTCCGGGGCGGCCAAGACCGACGCCACGGACGGCTGGGAGAACATGCAGGCGTCCTTCAAGGACGGCAAGGTCGCCATGATGATCAACGGCCCGTGGGCCGTCGCCGACACCTACGCCGGCAAGGAGTTCAAGGACAAGGCCAACCTGGGCATCGCCCCGGTCCCGGCCGGCTCCGCCGCGCAGGGCGCCCCGCAGGGCGGCCACAACCTGGCCGTCTACGCGGGCTCCAAGAACCTCGACGCCTCCTACGCCTTCGTCGACTACATGACGTCGGCCGAGACCCAGGCCAAGGTCACCAAGGAGCTGAGCCTCCTGCCGACCCGCACCTCCGCCTACGCCCGTCAGGACGTCGTCGACAACGAGATCGTCGGCTTCTTCAAGCCCGTCGTCGAGACCGCCGTCGAGCGCCCCTGGATCCCCGAGACCGGCAGCCTCTTCGCCCCGCTGGTGACCGAGTACACCAAGGTCCTCACCGGACAGACCACCCCGGAGAAGGCCACCAGGACGACCGGCGACTCCTACCGCAAGCTCCTCAAGGGCTGGAAGTAACAGGAAGGCAGGCCGGCTGATGGCTGTCCACACCGGCCAGTCGGTGGCGAAGGCCGCGGGCGACGACGTCGTCGCCCGCGGCCGGAGCCGCGGCACTGGCACACCCCCGCCGCCGGGCAGGCTCCGGCGGGCCCTGTCGACCCACTGGTACGCCTGGACCATGGTCGCCCCGGTCGTCGTCGTGATCGGCGTGATCATCGGATACCCGCTGGTCCGCGGCATCTACCTGTCGATGACCGACGCCAACGAGCGCAACGTCGCGCGGTCCATCGGGGTCAACCACCTGCCCGCCACGTACAAGTTCGTGGGGCTGGACAACTACACCGAGGCGCTCACCGGCGAACAGTTCCTCGGCACGCTCGGCTGGACCCTGGTGTGGACGGTCTCCTGCGTGGCCATCACCTTCTGCCTCGGCATGGCCCTCGCCAACATCCTGAACCGCCGGATCGCCGGCCGTTCCGCGTACCGGATGGCGCTCATCCTGCCCTGGGCCATCCCCGGCTTCGTCTCCGTCTTCGCCTGGCGCTTCCTCTACAACGAGGACCGCGGGCTGCTCAACAAGATCCTCTCCGGCGGCGGCATCGACGCCGTCCCGTGGCTGAACGACCCCACCTGGGCGAAGTTCTCCGTCATCGCCGTCAACGTCTGGCTCGGCGTGCCGTTCATGATGGTCGCCCTGCTCGGCGGACTGCAGTCGATCCCCAGCGAGCACTACGAGGCCGCCGAGATGGACGGCGCCACCGCCTGGCAGCGGTTCCGCCACATCACGCTGCCCGGACTGCGGCCGGTCTCCACCACGGTGATCCTGCTCTCCACCATCTGGACCTTCAACATGTTCCCGGTGATCTACCTGCTGACCCGCGGCGGACCCGGCGAGGCCACCCAGATCCTGGTCACCCAGGCGTACAAGTTCTCCTTCGAGATCAGCCCGCGCGACTTCGCGCAGTCCTCCACCTGGGGCGTACTGATCCTCGTACTCCTGCTGATCTTCGCCGCCGTCTACCGGCGAGTCCTGCGCACCCAGGGAGACGACTGGTGACCACCACCGCACCCACCCCCGCCGCGCGCCGCTCCGCGCCCAAGGTCCGGCTGCGCGGGGAGCGTTCGCCGCTGGCCTCCGCCGGCCTGCACCTGACGCTCGTCGTCGCGTCCGTGATCGCCGTCTTCCCCGTGCTGTGGGTCCTGCTCACCTCGCTGAAGCCCGCCGCGTTCGCGACCACCACGGACTTCTTCAAAGAGACCACGTTCGAGAACTACACGAACCTGATCCAGAACACGAAGTTCCTCACCTGGTTCGGCAACTCCCTGCTCATCGCGGGACTCACCACGCTCCTCGGCGTCATCGTCTCCGCCTCCACCGGCTACGCCGTCAGCCGCTTCCGCTTCCCCGGCAAGCGCGGGCTGATGTGGACGCTGCTGGTCACCCAGATGTTCCCGGTCGCCGTCCTCATCGTGCCGATCTACAACATCATGGCGAGCATGGGGCTGCTGAACCAGCCCGCCGGTCTCGTCATCACCTACCTCACCATCTCGGTGCCGTTCTGCGCCTGGATGATGAAGGGCTTCTTCGACACCATCCCGCGCGAGATCGACGAGTCCGGGCAGGTCGACGGCCTCACCCCGTTCGGCACGTTCTGGCGGCTGATCCTGCCGCTCGCCAAGCCCGGCCTCGCCGTCACCGCGTTCTACTCCTTCATCACCGCGTGGGGCGAGGTGGCGTACGCCTCCGCCTTCATGGTCGGGGAGGACAACCTCACCCTCGCCGGCGGACTCCAGCTCTTCGTCAACCAGTACGGAGCCCAGTGGGGTCCGATGACCGCCGCGTCCGTGCTCATCGCGATACCCGCGGCCCTGGTCTTCCTGTTCGCGCAGAAGCACCTGGTGACCGGCATGTCCGCCGGAGCCGTCAAGGGCTGAGGCCGACGACCGCAGCACGACCCGCACGCTCCAGTCACGGCGGCCGCCGGAATCCCGACCCGGCCCCGGCGCCGCTCCCCACCCAGACACCCCAGGGACGACATGACCCAGCACCTCGCTGCCCCCTCCACCGGCACGTCCGGCGCCGCTCCGGCCCACCAGACCGGCTGGTGGCGGGACGCGGTGATCTACCAGGTCTATCCGCGGAGCTTCGCCGACGGCAACGGCGACGGCATGGGCGACATCGCAGGCGTACGCGACAGACTCCCGTACCTCAGGAGCCTCGGCGTCGACGCGGTCTGGCTCAGCCCCTTCTACGCCTCCCCGCAGGCCGACGCGGGATACGACGTCGCCGACTACCGTGCCATCGACCCGATGTTCGGCACCCTGCTGGACGCCGACGGTCTGATCCGGGACGCCCACGACCTGGGCCTGCGGATCATCGTGGACCTGGTGCCCAACCACTCCTCGGACCGCCACGACTGGTTCAAGCGCGCCCTCGCCGAGGGCCCCGGCTCCGCGCTGCGCGAGCGCTACCACTTCCGCCCCGGCAAGGGTGAGGACGGCGAACTGCCGCCCAACGACTGGGAGTCCGTCTTCGGCGGCCCCGCCTGGACCCGCACCACCGACCCGGACGGCACCCCGGGCGACTGGTACCTCCACCTCTTCGCGCCCGAGCAGCCCGACTTCAACTGGGAACACCCGGCCGTCGCCGACGAGTTCCGCTCCATCCTGCGCTACTGGCTCGACATGGGCGTCGACGGCTTCCGGGTCGACGTCGCCCACGGTCTCGTCAAGGCCGAGGGCCTGCCCGACCTCGGCAGCCACGACCAGCTCAAGCTGCTCGGCAACGACGTCATGCCGTTCTTCGACCAGGACGGGGTGCACGAGATCTACCGATCCTGGCGCACCATCCTCGACGAGTACCCCGACACCATGGGGCCCGGAGCGCCTTCGTCGGAAGGGCGGCGGGCGACGGGCGGGCGGATCGCCGTCGCCGAGGCCTGGACCCCCACCGTCGAGCGCACCGCCAACTACGTGCGCCCCGACGAGATGCACCAGGCGTTCAACTTCCAGTACCTGTCCACCTCCTGGGACGCCGCCGAGCTCCGCGAGGTCATCGACATCTCGCTCGACGCGATGCGCCCGGTCGACGCCCCCACCACCTGGGTGCTCTCCAACCACGACGTGACCCGGCACACCACCCGGTTCGCCAACCCGCCCGGCCTCGGTACCCAGATCCGCACCGCCGGCGACCGCGAGCTGGGTCTGCGCCGGGGCCGCGCCGCCACCCTGCTGATGCTGGCGCTGCCCGGCTCCGCCTACGTCTACCAGGGTGAGGAGCTCGGCCTGCCCGACGTCACCGACCTGCCCGACGAGGTACGCCAGGACCCGTCGTTCTTCCGCGCCGAGGGTCAGGACGGCTTCCGCGACGGCTGCCGGGTGCCGATCCCGTGGACCCGCGAGGGCAGCTCGTACGGCTTCGGCGACGGCGGCAGCTGGCTGCCGCAGCCCGCGGGCTGGGGCGAGCTGTCCGTGGAGGCGCAGACCGGCGTGGCGGGCTCCACCCTGGAGCTGTACCGGGCCGCGATCGCCGCACGCCGGGCACACCCGGGGCTCGGTGCCGGAAGCTCGGTGGAGTGGCTCCAGGCCCCCGAGGGGCTGCTGATCTTCGCCCGCCCCGGCTTCGTCTGCACCGTCAACACGACGGGCCGCCCGGTCCGCATCCCCGTGCGCGGCACCGTCCTGCTGTCCAGCAGTCCGGTCGTCACCGACGGCGCCGAGATCGAGCTGCCCGCGGACACCACGGTGTGGTGGACGGTGTGACGGTTCCCCTGCCCAGGTCCGGTGCGCCGAGACTCTCGGACATCGCCGGCCAGGCAGCGGTCAGCGAGGCGACCGTCAGCCGGGTGCTCAACGGGAAACCGGGCGTCTCGGAGACCACCCGTCAGCGGGTGCTCGCGGCGCTGGACATCCTGGGCTACGAACGTCCCGTACGGCTGCGGCAGCGCAGCGCCGGGCTGATCGGACTGGTGACGCCCGAACTCATCAACCCGATCTTCCCGGCGTTCGCGCAGTCCGTCGAGCAGGTGCTGGCCGGGCACGGCTACACCCCGGTGCTCTGCACCCAGATGCCCGGCGGCGCCACCGAGGACGAACTCGTCGAGCAGCTCGTGGAGCGCGGCGTCAGCGGGATCGTCTTCATCTCCGGGCTGCACGCCGACATGTCGGCCGACCCGGCCAGGTACGCCGCGCTCACCGAGCGCGGCGTGCCGTTCGTCCTGATCAACGGCTACAACGAGCGGATCAGCGCGCCGTTCGTCTCGCCCGACGACGCAGCCGCCGTGCGGATGGCCGTCGGGCACCTCGCCGACCTCGGCCACAGCAGGGTCGGTCTGGCGATCGGGCCGCAGCGCTATGTGCCGGCCCGCCGCAAGCGCGAGGGGTTCGTCGACGCCGTCGTGAACCTGCTGGGCCTGGACCGCGCCGAGGCCGAACTCCTCGTCTGTCCGACGCTGTTCAGCGTCGAGGGCGGCCAGGTCGCGGCCGGTGCGCTGCTCGACCAGGGGTGCACGGGCATCGTCTGCGGCAGCGACCTGATGGCGCTGGGCGTGGTGCGTGCGGCCCGCGAGCGCGGGCTCGGTGTGCCGCGCGACGTGTCGGTGGTGGGCTTCGACGACTCGCAGCTCATCGCCTTCACCGATCCGCCGCTGACGACGGTGCGCCAGCCGGTCCAGGCGATGTCCGCGGCGGCGGTGGGCGCGCTGCTGGAGGAGATCGGCGGCAGCCCGGTGCAGCGCACGGAGTACGTGTTCCAGCCGGAGCTGGTGGTACGGGGATCCACCGCCGCACTCCGGGGCTGCTGAGGCCTATGGGGCCGGGCGGTACAGGAGAGGCACCGGGAGCCGGCCCTGGACGGGCCTGCGGGGAGTGAGCGACCCCGGGTGCCCCTCTTGTCCGTGACCGGCCCGGCCGGCCGGGCGCGTGGGGTCCGGGATCGCCGGAACCCCCGGCCGACCGGACCGGAGTCGGGAGAAACTTAACAGCGCTGCAATGTTTTGCGTAAGTGCTTGCAGGGAGAAAACTCCCGGGTTTCGTGGATGTGAGCGGGTCATGTCCAAAGGGTTGACCGGAACCTGATGGCCTCGTACGGTCTCGCCTGCGGCAAGGTTTGCATTCTTGCAGCAAGAACCTTCAGGAGCCTTGAGGGCAGGGCGCGTTGCCACGTGAGGCTGCACCGTCACCCGCATTTCCCCCCACAGCAGGAGGAAACATGGCACGCAGACCACTGTCCGCGGCGCTCGCCCTGGCAGCGGGCGCCGCCGTCCTCATATCCCCGACCGCGACCGCCAGTGCCGCCGCCCCCGGCGACAAGGACGTCACCGCGGTCCTCTTCGAGTGGAAGTTCGACTCGGTGGCCAGGGCGTGCACGGACACGCTCGGCCCGGCCGGATACGGCTACGTACAGGTCTCGCCGCCCCAGGAACACATCCAGGGCAGCCAGTGGTGGACCTCGTACCAGCCGGTCAGCTACCGGATCGCCGGACGGCTCGGCGACCGCGCCGCCTTCGCCGCCATGATCGACACCTGCCACGCGGCCGGCGTCAAGGTCGTCGCGGACTCCGTCATCAACCACATGTCGGCCGGATCGGGCACCGGCACCGGCGGCTCCTCGTACACCAAGTACGACTACCCCGGCGTGTACTCCGCGGCCGACATGGACGACTGCACGGCGCAGATCAGCAACTACCAGGACCGCGCCAACGTCCAGAACTGCGAACTCGTCGGCCTCGCCGACCTGGACACCGGCGAGGACTACGTACGCGGCCGGATCGCCGCCTACCTCGACGACCTGCGCTCCCTGGGCGTGGACGGCTTCCGGATCGACGCCGCAAAGCACATGCCCGCCGCGGACCTGGCGAACATCAAGTCACGGCTGAGCGACCCGGGCGTCCACTGGAAGCAGGAGGCGATATACGGCGCGGGCGAGGCGGTCTCGCCCGACGAGTACACCGGCACCGGGGACGTCCAGGAATTCCGGTACGCCCGAAGCCTCAAGCAGGTCTTCAACAACGAGAACCTTGCCTATCTGAAGAACTACGGCGAGGGCTGGGGCTTCATGCCCTCGTCGAAGGCCGCGGTCTTCGTCGACAACCACGACACCGAGCGCGGCGGCGACACGCTGAACTACAAGGACGGCGCGAACTACACCCTCGCCCATGTCTTCATGCTGGCCTGGCCGTACGGTTCGCCCGACGTCCACTCCGGCTACGAGTGGTCCGACAAGGACGCGGGCCCGCCCAACGGCGGCACGGTGAACGCCTGTTACAGCGACGGCTGGAAGTGCCAGCACGCCTGGCGCGAGATCTCCTCCATGGTCGGCCTCCGCAACACCGCGCGCGGCGAGTCCGTCAGCGACTGGTGGGACAACGGCGGGGACCAGATCGCCTTCGGCCGCGGTTCCAAGGCCTACGTCGCGATCAACCACGAGGGCTCCTCGCTGACCCGTACGTTCCAGACCTCGCTGCCCGCCGGTGACTACTGCGACATCCAGTCCGGCAACGGGGTCACGGTGAACGGCTCGGGCCGGTTCACCGCGACCCTGGGCGCGAACACGGCACTGGCCCTCCAGGTGAACGCCCGTACCTGCACGGGCGTCGCCACCACGGGCTGACCGGGACAACCGGGGGCGGGGGCGTACCGGGGCGATCCCCGCAGGGCGGCGCAGCAATGGAACGGCTCACTCGCGGTGTCGGGTGAGTCCGCGCCGTCCGAGGAGACGCCCTGGTGGGCCCCCGCCCCGCCCCCCCACCCACCCCCCAAATAC